>DASWQQ010000189.1:0-6043 GCA_036403615.1 Candidatus Dormiibacterota bacterium
CCCGAGGACGACGCCGATGCAGAAGGTGCTCTACGCCGCCGATGAACTGGTCGGCTTCGTTGCCGCTGTCGCCCTGGTTCGCCCCAGCAAGGCAGTCGCCGATGTGGACGTCGCCTCGGTCAAGAAGAAGTTCAAGGACAAGGCCTTCGCCCGCGGCGTCCACCGCGAACAGATCTTCACCGGCACGGAGGCACTCGGGGTGCCGCTCGATGAGCACATCCAGACGGTAATCGACGCTCTCAAGGCAAATGCCGAGCCGCTCGGGCTTGCCGGGGTTCCCGCCTAGCCAGAGGGAGGAAGCCTGCCGTCGCGCATCTGGACGACGTGGTCCGCCCCGGTCAACATTTCGGAATCGTGCGTCACGACCACCACGCTTCCACCTTCCTGCTGCCGGTATTCCGCAAGCAGGTTTATCACCTCGTGACCGGTCGACTGGTCGAGCGAGGCAGTCGGCTCGTCAGCGAACACAATCGCCGGCCGATGCACCAAAGCGCGGGCGACTGCCACGCGCTGTCGCTCGCCGATGGATAACTCGTACGGACGCTTACGCAACTTATCGCCGAGTCCTACCCGCCCGAGTAGTTCCTGGGCGTAGGCGGCCGACTGTCCATTACGCTCGACGGCCCCGACGACCACGTTCTCGGTGGCAGTGAGGTAGTTGATAAGAAAGTGTTGCTGAAAGACAAAGCCGTAGCGCTCCCGCCGGAGTCGCATCAGCTCCGCCGTCGAGAGTTCACTGTATTCATGGTTGTCGAACGTCACGTGCCCCCGGGTGGGTCGCTTGAGACCTGAGAGGAGGTACATCAGCGAGCTCTTACCGGAGCCGGACGGCCCGATCAGCCCGACGAAGCTGTCCCGTCCCACCTCCATGGAAACGGCATCTACGGCATGAACGACGCTGCTGCCGCTCCGGTAGTCGAGGACGAGATCGCGGGCTCGCAGCATCAGTCCCTCCTCTCGATGATGGAGATCGGGTCGAGCCGCATCAGTTGCCAGGCGACGGTTCCCATGCCGAAAAGGAAGACCATCACGGGGATGGGAAGCGTATGAACTAGGAGGACATTCCAATCAAACACATTCATCAGCAGGCCGTGGGGCAGCATGAAGACGTTGTTGAACCAGGTGAGCACGGCGACGCCTAACGCGACACCGATGATCCAGGAAATCACGGTCACCGCGAGCGACTCGGTAGCCACCCGAAGAACCAGACGCCAGCGGTTATAGCCGATGCCGGCCAGCAACCCGAACTCGTTCATGCGCTGCCGGAAGAAAAGGTTGTTCAGCAGGCCCACCACGAGCGAGAGCACCACCGTGACCAGCAGGATCAAAAAGCGATTGATCGTGTCCAGGTTCTCGATCAGGCTGTCGATCTTCGCCTTTATGTAGGGGTAGTCGAAGATTCGAAATGGCTGCTTGCCAATCGCTCGGACTAATGCGTCATGCACCTGCGTCTCATGTCCGGGTTGCGGCACAACGACCAGGCCCTGGTAGCGGCGCTCGAAAAGGTAGTGCTGGGTCATATATTCGAGCGGTATGAGCCCGAGCCGCGTTGGCCCACGGATGATGCCCACCACGGTGAAGACATCAGGAAGACGGTCAAGCTCGTCAATAGTATTGCCGACCTTGCCGCCAATCCAGACCTTCCTGGAGCGCGCGATCTCCTCCGAGATGGCAACTTCGTTGGCGTTGGCCGAGGGCAGCCGTCCGGCCAGCAGGTGATCCCCGTAGAGATTCAGCAGACTGATCATCCCCGGTCGGTCAAGACCGTAGAGATCGAACTGAGCATCACCCGCGAAGAGGTTGATGTCCAGGTTGGAATACGCGTCTCTCTGCACGAGGGTGGTCCCAGGCATCTTTTGCGCCGTGGCCAGCAGGCTGTCAAGCCCTGACTGAGGTTGTGAGATGGAGTTCAGGCTGGCGGCAAGACCGTCCAGCCCTGACTTCAGTGAGGCAACTCCGGCAGGAGTATTCAGCTGATTCGCCTTCGTCTGGACGTCGCTCAGTCGCGTGAGAGAGTCCTGCAGCGGATTGCTCAAATCCTGGTCACGTGTAGCGCGCGGCGCGACGAGGATCAGCTTCTGGTAGCTACCGTAGGTTGCGTACGCGGTCTGGCGCGCACTGGCCAGCAGGGAGTCGGTTACGACCACGCCCAGGATGGCTAAGGCGAGGATTCCGACGACGGGAATGACTTTGCGCTTGTTGCGCAGGAAGAAGCGCCACAATGACAGGGGGTTTCTCATGCACGCTCATCTGATGATAAGTTGACTCGCCGATCAACCCGCCCGTTGAACTCGGCGAGGCGTTTTCCGTCGCTTTGGTGGAAGTGCCGCGGGCAGGGCGCGAGGGTACGTCCCGAGGACCTCAAGGAAGGTCGTGACGCGCCGCGCTGCACGGATGGAAGCCGCAACCGGCTTCTCGGAGCGGCGGCCGTCCAGGTCGAGATAGAAGACGTACTCCCAGGGTGGATCGCGGCGCGGCCGTGACTCCAGCTTGGTCAGGTTGACACCCGACTCCTGGAAGCAGGCAAGCAGGTTGAAGAGCGCTCCCGGCTCGTTTCGGACGGCGCACACCAGCGAAGTTTTCCAGCCGAGCGACTTCCGCTTGAGCCGAGGCGGCTTTGGACGGCTGGGCCCGCGGCGGCTGACCAGGAAGAAGCGGGTCACGTTGTCCCGTACTGTCTGGATGCGTTCGGCGAGGATCTCGAGCCCATAGAGTTCGGCAGCCCGACGGCTCGCGACCGCAGCCTGCTCGGTGCGGCCCTCGGCCTTGATCATGCGGGCGGCGCCGGCTGTGTCGTAGGCAGGGACGGGCTCGAGTCGCTCGCGGACGATGAACGCCTCACACTGAGCGAGTGCCTGGGGATGCGACAGGACACGCTTCAGGGTCTGGCGATCCGCTTCTGGTAGCGCCAGCAGACAGTGGTCCACCTGGAGAGCAACCTCGCCCACCACCATCACGCGGTACTCGAGCAGCAGGTCGTAGGTCTCGAGCACGCTGCCGGCCTGCGAGTTTTCGACCGGTACGAGGGCCAGGTCGATGGTGCGATCGGCAACACGGTGGAAGACGTGCCGCAGCGTACGCAGGGCGACGCCCTCCGAGCTCGGATAATTCTGGTGGAGCGCCTCTTCCGAATAGGCGCCGGGCTCCCCCTGGTAGCCGATCGTGAGTGCCATTTAGGTTCCAGCCACTCTATACAATGAGGTCGCTTTGCCCCCGCTCGTTGATTTTTATCGCGTCGATGACCTGCTGAGCGAGGAAGAGCGACTGGTCAGGGGAACGGTGGGGCGCTTCGTCGATGAGCGGTTTCTTCCCATCGTCGCGGACCACTATGAGCGAGGCACCTTTCCCGCCGAGCTGGTTCCTGAGCTGGCAAAACTCGGCCTCTTCGGCATGCACCTCCAGGGATATGGTGCCGCCGGTATGTCCAACGTCATGTACGGGCTCGCCTGCCTGGAACTGGAGCGTGGTGATAGCGGCCTGCGAAGCTTCGTCTCAGTGCAGGGCTCCCTCTGCATGTTTCCGATCAATCGATACGGGTCGGAGGAGCAAAAGACCAGGTGGCTGCCAGGGATGGCGAAGGGAGAAGTCATCGGATGCTTCGGCCTGACCGAACCTGAGTTCGGCTCCAACCCGGCCGGGATGGCGACGCGCGCGCGGCGTGACGGGAGCGACTGGGTCATCAACGGAACCAAGCGCTGGATCACAAACGGTAACGTCGCCAACCTGGCAGTAGTCTGGGCGCGGACTGATGACGGGATCAAGGGCTTCCTGGTCGAGAAGGGGGCAAAAGGCTTCGAAGCGAGGCAGATACATCACAAGCTGTCGATGCGCGCCTCTGTAACCTCGGAGTTGATCCTCGATGACTGCCGCGTGCCCGCCGAGAACGAGTTGCCCGGCGTGCGCGGTCTGAAAGGTCCCCTCTCCTGTCTCAATGAGGCGCGCTTCGGGATCGTCTGGGGCGTTCTCGGCGCAGCGATCGCCTGTTACCAGAGCGCGCTCGACTACGCGAAGGCGCGGGTCCAGTTCGACCGACCGATCGCCGGCTTCCAGTTGACCCAGGAGAAGCTGGTGAACATGCTGACCGAGATCACCAAGGGACAGTTGATGGCGCTGCAGCTTGGTCGCCTGAAGGATCAGGGGAAGGCGACTGCGACGCAGATCTCGATGGCGAAACTCAACAATGTCCGAGAGGCCCTTGTCATCGCGCGTGAGGCCCGCAGCATCCTGGGCGGCAATGGGATCAGCCTCGAGTATCCCGTGATGCGCCACATGAACAACCTGGAAACCGTGCTCACCTACGAGGGGACGAGCGAGATCCACATGCTGGCGGTGGGCGAAGAGATCACGGGGCTGGCCGCCTTCAAATGACGGCGCTTCTCTAGGGGCGAATCTCCCGGGGTTTGTTGGTGTAGATCGCGTTCGCGGGCAGGGCGCGCGACCACGCAAGCGCAAAGGGATCGTCGACCGTCCAGACGCCGATCAGCTTCCCGGCCGCATGCAGCTCCTGGGCAGTGTCCGGATCGATAGAGGCCCAGTGAGGGCAGAAAACTTCTGCGCCCGCGTCGGCCATCACGCGCAGCGCGTCCACCGGGCGCGAGGCCTCCAGGACTCCGGTCAGGATCCGCTTTTCGAGCTGGCGAACCTTCTTTACGCTGCGATGGTCGAAGGATATGACGATCACCTCTTCGATCATCTCCGCCTCCCTGATCGCCTTCACGACGCGCTCCTCGATCCCTTCGTAGGGTAGCGGCAGGTTCTTGACCTCGATCGCAACCCCAGCCTTGCCGCGAGCCAGGTCCAGTACCTCCGGCAGGCTCGGGATTGCCTCTCCTTTGAAGCGCTCATCCTTCCAGCTGCCGGCATCGAACCCCTTCAGCTCGGCAAGCGTGTAATCCCGAACCAGCCCACTGCCGTTGGTGGTGCGGTCGATCAGATGATCGTGAATAACAGCCAGTTGCCTGTCGTCAGACAGGTGAACGTCGCACTCGATCAGGTCGACTCCAAGCTCGATCGCTGATCGAAAGGAAGCCAGCGTGTTCTCCGGGCACTCGTGGGCGTTGCCGCGATGGCCCCCGAGTAGCGGGCGCCCGGCCCGGAACTTTGACTCGAGGCTTTCCCTTGCGCTGACGGCCATGGGCCAATCGTACATGTGCTTGCGTTTCGTCGCGAACTCTTTACATCGCGCCTCAAGGTGCAAGAAAGCGAGGGGACGGTCGTGACACCAGCAGCGAAGGGCGCCGGGCGCCGCTTCGAGATCGCCCATGAGCTTACCGAACCTGCGGTCCCTGATCCTTCGCCGCCGCGTACAGACCATGGCGCTCGCTCTTGTACTGCCCTTTCTTGCGATCGCCCAGGCGCACCTATTCTCGCCGGCCGGTGCCAAGGCGCACGCCAACCCAGGGCCTGTAAAGGTGGGGATCAGCTTCAGTCCCCGGAGGGCGGCGGCCTTAGGCCTCGACTACCGCTCGGCCTTCCGGGGGCTCGAGGCGATGCATTTTCGCGTGATTCGTCTGAGCGCCTACTGGAACCAGGTCGATCAAAACGGCTACGAGCAACTCGATTGGCTGATGCAAGAGGCGGCAAAAAACAGGCAGCCCGTGGTGCTGACCGTAGGCATGAAGGGACTCGGCTGGCCCGAGTTCTACATCCCGACCGCGTTCGCTCCGCTGGGAGTCGGGGACGGCCAGGATGTCGCTGCTGATCCCACGCTCCGTGACGCCACCATGACCTTCGTCCAGAACACCGTCTTTCGTTACCGGGACAACCGGGCTCTTCTCGCCTGGCAGGTTGAGAACGAACCGTTCAATCGTGCCGGGCCCAACCGTCTCTGGATCGATGCGGACTTTCTCGGAACGGAGATCGGCACGGTGCGCCAGCTCGACGGGCATCACAGGCCGGTAATCGTGAACGCCTTCAGCCATTTCAACCTGCTCTTCGACCAAGCGTCAGCCCGGCATCCCTTCGACGTGCGTGAGCTGCTCGGCTTCCAGGCGGACAGTGCCGAACGCGATAGTCTGCGAGCGCTGAACAAGGGCGACGTACT
>DASWQQ010000190.1:0-1571 GCA_036403615.1 Candidatus Dormiibacterota bacterium
GCTGTTGCCCGCTGCAGGGATGCAGAACCCGCTGCTGAGCGGCGAGGCGAGCCTGCTCCAGCGCTCGGCCGACATCCTGCGACATCTCATTCTTCCTGCTCTGACGCTTTCAGTTGTAAGCATCGCCGCGACGATGCGGTACCAGCGGAACGCGATGCTGGAGGTGCTCCGCCTTCCCTATATACTCACCGCGCGCGCAAAGGGGCTTACCGATCAGACCATCACCTGGCGGCACGCGTGGAGAAACGCGCTCTTCCCGGTGATCACCCTCTTCGGGATCTGGCTTCCAATTCTGGTCAGCGGGTCTGTGTTCGTCGAGGCGGTCTTTGCCTGGCCGGGGCTCGGGTCCCTTGCGGCCGCGGCGGCAGGGAGCCGCGATTATCCGTTGCTCATGGGGGCTTCGCTGCTCGTGGCTGCGCTCGTTGTGCTCGGTGGACTCGTCACTGACATCGCCTACGCGCTGCTCGATCCCAGAGTCCGCTACTCGTGACGGGGGCAATGGAAGCGCTCGTCAGTACCTGGCGGAATCCCCAGGGGCGCACCGGCGCGCTGCTGCTGCTCATCGTCACCATCACCGCTGTAATCGGACCGTGGTTTCTGCCGGACCCCTTGGCTCAACCCGACATTCTCCTCGGCAGCCTTCCGCCAGGGCTGGGGCACCCATTCGGTACCGACCAGCTGAACCGAGACATCCTGGCCCGGGTGGTGACCGGCGCTCGGATCTCCTTGAGCGTCGCGCTGCTGGCTGTGGCACTGTCGGTGACGCTCGGGGCCGCCGTCGGTCTGATCGCGGGTTACTGGCGTGGCAGCATCGATGCCGTGCTCATGCGAATCGTGGATGGTGCGCTTGCCATTCCCAGACTGTTTATCCTCCTGCTGGTGCTCGCGACGTGGGAACGAGTTTCGGTAGGCGCTCTGATCCTCTTCATCGGCGCCACAGGCTGGTTTGCCACCAGCAGACTGGTCCGGGGTGAGGTGCTCCGGCTGCGCGAGGAATCGTACGTTCGTGCCGCGGAAGCGCTCGGCGCCAGACGCCGCCGCATTATCTTCCGGCATCTGCTTCCCAACGCGCTCGGACCGCTGCTCGTTGCCGCTACGCTCGGCATAGGCGATGTCATACTTCTCGAGGCGGGGCTCTCGTTCCTGGGCCTCGGAATTCAGCCGCCGACGCCTTCGTGGGGAGGGATGATCCTGGATTCCAAGGAAGTGCTGGTGAGCGCGCCCTGGGCGGGGTTTTTCCCCGGGCTCGCGATCGTGATCACCGTCCTGTCGGCCAACCTTTTCGGCGATGCCCTGCGCGACGCCGTCGATCCCCGAAACGCATGAGCCGAGTGCTGGAAGTCAGTAATCTGCGTGTCTCCTTCCCTGGCGCAGATCGTCGCCGCTTCTGTCCGGTGGACGGTGTCAGCTTCTCCCTCGACCGCGGCGAGACACTCGCGCTGGTGGGCGAGTCCGGTTCCGGCAAGAGTCTCACCAGCCTGGCGCTGCTTCAGCTGGTCCCACCTCCGGGCCGGATCGAAGCCGGCAGCTCGATCCGGCTTGGGGACACCGACGTGCTCGCGCTCAAAGGC
>DASWQQ010000191.1:0-3229 GCA_036403615.1 Candidatus Dormiibacterota bacterium
ATGAGGCACCCGCAGACGGCGTAGACGGCCCGGATCACCGAGCGGGATAGCTCGGGCCGATCCTGCCATTGCCCAGTGAACGCAATCGCCACGCACCAGACGCCGAGCAGCAGCGCGGCCCAGAGTGCAAAGTCACCCAGAACTGTCATGGACCCTCAAGCGCCAGAAACCCCGACGCGCGTACCAGCAGCCGCTAGGCTTATCGGGGAAGGATATCAGGAAGAAGACACATTGCCTGGACTCCCTGTGAAGCTAGCACGTCCTGCCGCACCTCGGTATCATCTCGGGCCATATCTCCTGACCCCATTCACTGCCTTCGACCAGGACTCAGTGCGCGGTAAAATCGGTAGCATCCTCGCTCCCGCAGTATTCGCTCTGCTCCTGGCACTTCCGCTGCCTGGGCTCTCCCCCCCGGCACACCGCCTGGCAGCAGTCCTCTCGGCCGTCGTCGTTCTGTGGGTTACCGAGGCGCTGCCGCTCGCCGTCACGGCCCTCCTGGGCGCCGTCGCGTGTGTGCTGCTGCAGGTCGCCCCGGCGAAGGAGGTGTTCGCGCCGTTCGCCGATCCGCTGATCTTCCTCTTCATCGGCGCCTTCATCCTGGCACGCGCAATCTTTTTGCACGGGCTCGATCGTCGGCTGGCCTACGGCGTGCTTTCACTGCCCTGGGTCGGAGCCAGGCCCAGCAGGATTCTGCTCGCCTTCGGCACGGTGACGGCGCTCATCTCGGGCTGGGTCTCCAACACCGCCACCACCGCGATGATGTTCGGGATCGGCCTCTCGATACTGACCGCGCTTCGAGGTCCTGGGCGCGCGACCATAGATCCACGCTATGCCACGGGCCTCATGCTGATGACGTCGTTCGCGGCTTCCGTCGGCGGCCTCGCGACGCCGGTCGGGACGCCCCCCAACGTGATCGGCATCGGCTTCATCCGCTCGCTGGTCCATGTCGACATTCCGTTCTTCAGCTGGATGCTGGTCGGCGTTCCGGTTGTCCTGGTGCTCTTCGCGTTTCTCTATTTCTACCTGGATCGTGCCGCACCGGCCGGCGTCCGGGAGCTGCCCTCAGGCGCCGAGCTGATACGCGAGGAGCGTCAGCGGCTGGGCCCATGGACTCGGCCGCAGCGCTCGGTCGCGATCGCATTCGGCGTCACCGTCGTGCTCTGGATTCTGCCGGGAGTCGTTGCGATCGTGTCAGGCGAGCGGAGCAGCGCGTATGCGAGTCTCAATCGGAGCGTTCCCGAGGGCGCGGCGGCGCTGCTCGGCGCCATCTTGCTTTTCATTCTGCCGGGCGACGATGGTCCGGCAATTGCCTGGCGCGACGCGGTGCAGATCGACTGGGGCGTGGTGCTGCTGTACGGCGGTGGCTTCGCTCTCGGCGTTCTCTCGTTTCAGACTGGCTTGGCCGAGGCGATGGGACGAGGCCTCACCGGGCTGCTACCGATCCACGGGAGTCTCGGGCTCTTGATCGCATCAGTAATCGTGGCGGTCGTACTGTCGGAGACCACCTCCAACACCGCGGCGGCCAATATGGTGGTTCCGGTAGTGATCTCCGTGGCTCGGGCCTCCGGCCTCGATCCGTTCGAGCCCGCGCTCGGCGCCACCATGGCGGCGAGCCTCGGCTTCATGCTGCCGGTATCGACTCCCTGTAATGCGATTGTCTACGGGTCCGGCTTGATCCCGCTGGGTAAGATGATCCGGCACGGGCTGGCGCTCGACCTGGCGGGAATCGTGGTGATCGTCACCCTGGTGAGACTGTTGGCGCCGCTCATCCATTGATGGTTCTTTCGTTAGCGCCTTCGCTGCCAGATCCAGGCTCCAATCAACAGAAGCGCTGGGACTATAGCGATTGACAGCAGGTGCGGTGGGATAGAATCAGTGCGATGCTGATGCCAACACCTGGCTCCTGCCAAGGCACGTCGTTCTTAGGGAAGCAGGATCCCACGAGCGGCGAGGCTTCGATCAATGCGACGAGCACTATCCACGCTGTGGCAGTCCCGATCACCCGAAGGGCCGACCAGTCACGCAGTGTCATTGCTGGGCTTAACTCTCTTTCGACCGGTACAGCATCCCCCGCCACAGTACCACCCCGAGCGTGATATCTCGCCTTGCTTGGACATACCCGAGGTTGATCCAGGCCCAGCTTGCGACCCCGGCGATCACCGAGGTACTGTCCGACATGAGGGTCTTCATCACCGGGACCGATTCCCACGTCGGCAAGACCTGCGTTGGCTGCGCGCTGGCTCGGGCTCTCACCCAGTCCGGCAAAAACGTCATCGCAATCAAGCCGATCGAGACCGGCTGCTCCGGTCAGGCGACTGACAGCGAAGACGGTGTGCAGCTGGCCCGGGCCACCGGTCAGACACAACCGTCACAGGCGATTATCCGTCTGGCCGAACCGCTTGCGCCGGTAATCGCGAGCGAGCGCTCAGGAACCGACATCGATTTCGACTCTCTCGTGCTCAAGATCGAGCGCTATAGCGACAAGGCCGACGTCCTCCTCATCGAGGGAGTCGGCGGGCTGCTCAGTCCGATCACCTGGGAGTGGAACATGGCCGATGTGGCCAGTTCCCTTGGAGCGGCCGCGCTGGTGGTTGCCGTCGACCGGCTCGGCGCGATCAACCACACGCTGCTCACGTTGAGTGCCATCGAGCTGGCCGGCATTCCCTGTATTGGCGTCGTCCTGACCAAACCCGAAGAGGAAGACCGCTCCACCGGGAGTAACGCGGCCGCCATCGCTCGCCTGTCTGGAATCGACCGGGTGCTGACGCTGACGCGCCTGCGCGACCAGGATGATCCCGCCGAGCGGATGGCTCAGGTCGTAAGCTGGCTGGGACAGCTTCCTGTCCCGACCTGAATCAGGGCTTCTTCTCCAGTTCCTGCTCGATAGCATCCTGCACCCAGCGACGCACCCAGCGGCGCGGATCGTCGCGATGACGAATCAGCGCGGTAAGCGCTGGCGTACTGCCCTGCGACGCCAACGTGGCCAGCGCGAGCGCTGCTAGCCGCTGATCTCCCAAAATCTTTTCGAGACCCTCGATGATGGTAGAGTCCGGGGACTGGACGGCAGCGGCGATTGCAGCCGTCTGGATCACGTCGCGATACGACGGCGTGCTGAGTCCTGCCAACACCTCTTTTCTGGAGCCGACCGAATCCAGTTCTGCCAGCATAGTCAGGGCAGTGGCACGCACCTCATAACTGGAATCCTGCTTCCATGCGCTGAGTGCTGCCG
>DASWQQ010000192.1:0-23968 GCA_036403615.1 Candidatus Dormiibacterota bacterium
CTGGAGTGGATCAGCCGTAGCTGATCATGACGTTCTTGATCTGCGTGTAGTTGGAGAGCGCTTCGACGCCCTGTTCGCGGCCGAAGCCACTGCGCTTGTAGCCGCCAAAGGGAAGACCGATACTACCTTCCGCGCTGTAGCTGTTGATCCGGATCTGGCCTGACTTGATTGCGGTTGCCAGACGCAGCGCCTTCTGCAGATCCCGGGTCCAGATTCCAGTGACCAGGCCGTAGGGTGTTCCATTCGCGATCTCGATTGCTTGATCGACCGAATCGAAAGTCGTCACGGTGAGGACCGGACCGAAAATCTCCTCCTGCTCCAGCATCGACCCCCGCTCAACGTGGTCAAGGAGTGTCGGCTCGATGAAAAAGCCATTGGCCAGTTCGGGACGGGCCGAGCGGCCTCCGCCGGTCACCGCCCTCGCGCCGTCGCGGGCACCCTGAGCCAAGTACTCAAGCACGCGGTTCATCTGCCGCTCGCTTACCACCGGCCCCATGTCCGGATTGTCGAGCCCGCGCCCCAGGCCGATGCGACGGACCCGGTCCGCGAGCGTCTTGACGAAGCTGTCGTGCGCTGCGCTCTGGATCAGTAGTCGGGTTGGGGCCGTGCAGGTTTGGGCCGCGTTCTGCATCAGGGTAGTGGCCGCGGCCGTTGCGGCCTTCTCGAAGTCGGCGTCCTCCAGGACGATGTTGGGTGACTTGCCGCCCAGTTCCAGGGTGACCGGCACGACATGATCCGCGGCCGCCTTCATGATGGCAATCCCTGTAGGAACAGAGCCGGTGAAAGTGATGTGGTTGATGTCCGCGTGAGAGGCGAGTGCCGCACCCGTATCGCGGCCGCCGGTTACGACGTTGAAGGCGCCCGCTGGAACACCCGCCTGGCCGGCGAGCTCGGCCAGCCGAATGATGCTGAGCCCGGCTTCCGCTGCGGGCTTCACCACCACAACATTCCCGCACGCTAGCGCTGGAGCGATCCCGCGCGAGGCGAGGCGCAGTGGATAGTTCCAGGGGACTATCTGGGCCGAGATACCGAGCGGCTCCCGCAGCGTGAAATCGACGAACCCGCGCCCCAGCGGGATGGTGGATCCGAATACCTTGTCCGCAACCCCGGCGAAGTACTCGAAGAAGCCGGCGGCGGCGGCAACGTCATCCTCCGCCTGCCGAAGCGGCTTTCCGACATCGACGCTCTCCAGGCGTGCAAGCTCTGGCGCATGCTGGCGCAGCAGGCCTGCCAGCTGGTTGAGCACGCGCACCCGGCGAACGGGTGGCAGATCCGCCCAGCCGGATTTCGAAGCTCTGGCCGCGGCGGCGACTGCTTCGTTTACGTCCCCGCTATCGCCATCGGCAATTGATGCGAAGGCGTCACCAGAGGAAGGATCGATGGCATCGAAGGTCCTGCCGGACTGCGCCGGAACACGCTCCCCGTTGATAAACATCCGGCCATCGATGCCCGCCTGCTGCATCTGACCTAGCCTACCGTTTAGCCTCGGTGTTTCTGGGAAAAATCTTGTTGACGTGGAGTCCGTCAGATCAACCGCGATCGGCGCCCTGCCTGGATGAACCCCTGGCACTTCCTTGGTAGCCGCAAACACTTCGTCGGTTCCACCATGATGTTGCTTGGGGTCGGGCTGGCCCTGATCGATCCGATCGGACCGAAGGCATTGGTCCTGATCGCCGCGTTTTACCTGGCCGGCGTTGTGGCAACACCCTCGCCCCCGCCGATCAGCCGCTTTGGATTCGACCCGGAAAAGGTGGAGCGAAGGCTGGCCCGGATAATCTCGGAGGTCAGCGGCCGCCTCCCAGCCGAGGCGATGATCAGGTTGCGGCGGATGGAGCTCATGATGCGCACCGAGATCCTGCCCCGGCTTGACCGGCTTCCTCCCGGAAGTGCCGAGCTCCACCTGGTCAGGAGCACCGCCTGCGACTACCTGCCGGGGGCGCTGGACGTATATCTCTGCCTCCCCCCGGGTTACGTGTCGACGCAAGCCGGCAGCGAGAGACGAAGGGCCCTCAGCATCCTGCTCGAAGAACTCGACTTGCTGGAGGCCGGCATGCGCTCAGTCGCGGCGGCAGTGCACCGAGCGAACATGGATCGCCTGCTGGCGCACCGCCGCTTCCTGCTCGAGCGTTTCCCCCAGGAGCCTCCCGCTAAGCTGTTGTCGTGAGCCGGCCGGTCGACCTTTCGCCAATGCAGCGCGAACTCGACAATTTGCGCCTTCAGCTATGCCACTGCAACCACGCCGGCACCTGCCTGGGTTGCCAGGGTGTGGAAATGCTCCGGCAGCAGGTCCAGATGGTGGTCTCGGCGGCGACACAACCCGTCCTGATGCAGGTTGCCCAGGAGACCCAGGCCAAAGAGCTGATGAAGCAGGTCCAGGAGATGCAGGAGCGAATGCTGCGCGATCCAGAGGCGGCCAGGGCGATCGAGGAACTTCTCAAGTATTTCCAGGCTCCGCCCCCCGAAGACCACTAGCCGCAATGGCCCAAAAGGAACCGGAAGCGAAGGCTAACCGGCAGTGGGGGCGGCGGTAACGACCAACCGCTGACTGTCGACCCAGGTGGGCCAGCAGGTAAAGAGAGTGAGGCGGACGTCGTTGGTCGGATTCAGGATCTGCACCGCGTTAGGCTGGACGATCGTCCTGCCGGTTACGTGGTATACAACGGGCGAGGCTCCGGTCGGTGTGACGTCGATCTCGTCGCCGGATTTGAGCTCCTGCAGGCGACCGAAGACACTGCCCTCGATGTCGTCGTGGCCGTAGAGAACCGCGTTACCGCTTCCGATGGGGGAGGAGTGGTCGTAGTGGGTAATGGCATAGCCTTTCGCGATCAGCATGTTGCCGGCGCCGTCCAGGCCACGGTCGAAGATCGGGGCATTATTGATTCCGATCCGGGGAACCGAAATATAAGCGACGGGCGTGGTCGCTCCGCTGCCGCTAGTCTGGGAGCCCGGCAGGGTCTTCGCGTGTTGGTGTGGTGGGGACAGGGGGTCGCTCAGACCCTGGAGAGAGGGGGTTGCCAGCGCTGAATCGCTGCGGAAGAGGCCGAGGGCTGGTATGGCGGTCGCCATCAGAATCAGCCCGATCGCAATCAGCAATCCCGCTATCAGGTTTCGCTTCATTCCTCCACCATAGTCCGGGGAATTCCGCGGCCTGTCAAGCAACGAGTCGGGGGAGCGCCGGCCGGCTGACCGGCGCTCCGGCTTCTAAGGTCTACGCGGCCTTGCGGGCCGAGGTCCGGGAGTAAGCCTCGCGGACCGACTTGGGGAACGACCAACGGGGCTTGCGCGACGCCGCGCGCGCCTTGATCATCATCGGCTCGCCGGTGAAGGGGTTGGTACCTTTGCCAGCCTTGCGGGCCTTGACCTCACGCCAGGCCAGCGCGCCAATCTGAGGGAAGCGAACCCGTTGCCCCTTGGCTCCGGCGTTGATCGCCTGCTCGAATACGTCCTGCACCGCAGCGTTGAGCTCCGACTTCTTGATCTTGAGTGACCCGTCCTTGGTCAGGTTTTCGTGGAGCAGGGTCGTAAAGGTCGACGCGGTCCATTTCTGCACTTTCGCCATTGTTTCCTCCGTGAACTGGATTGATTGCTACGACGGACGCGCCCGCCATCTTATCGTAAGGAAACGCGAAGCGCACGAAAACCTGCGCGTTTTCCGAGGAATTGGCGCCTTTTTAACCCTCTGCTCATTGCGAATGTCGCAGAGAGAAGGCAATGCGGTCATCCAGCAGCCACTCGTCTTCGAGCTCGAGGACGGTCAGGAGGAGGTCCTCATGGACGTCCTCCAAGCTCTGTCGGAGGCGAAAACCCTCGGCGTCGAGCGCCCTGGGCACGAGCGCCTCGAACTGGTCAGGAGCCTGCATTACCGTCATCACCTGCTTTGCCTCTGTTCTAGCGCGCCCGGATTAAGCCGGACTTAGAACGGGGTCGCGAATATGCGCAGGTGACCGACCTTCCGCATCGCCGTGACCCAGGCGTTACTCGGATGGGAGGCTGGGGGCCGTGCTGCTCAAGGCTCGCTCGCGCATTGCCTTCTTGTCGAATTTGCCCACGCTGGTCTTGGGAATCTCGTCGATGAACCGGACCTCGTCGGGCAGCCACCAGCTGGCAACCTGCGGCCGGAGGAATTCGAGCAGTTCCTCCTGCGTGAGCCGGCTCTTGAACTCCGGCTTGGCGACCACGTAGGCGACCGGACGCTCCTGCCATTTGGGATGCGGGACGCCTATCACCGCCGCCTCGAGGACGCCCGGGTGTCCCATGATTGCGGACTCCAGCTCTACCGAGGAGATCCATTCGCCTCCCGACTTGACCAGGTCTTTTACCCGGTCAACGATCTGGATATACCCTTCGGGATCGAGGTTGGCAACGTCTCCCGTCCGCAACCAGCCGTCCGCTGTGAAGCGGTCGGCATCGACACCACGGTAGTAGCCAGCTGTGATCCACGGCCCCCGGACCTGGATCTCGCCGACGCTTTTGCCGTCCCAGGAGACCTGCTGGTTCTGTTCGACGTCCATCAGGCGGATCTCGACTCCGGCGAGGGGCAGGCCCTGCTTCAGCTTGATTCGCCGTTGATCCCCGGACTTGAGCGCGCTCTTGACCGCCGCGGTCGCCGCAACCGGAGAGGTCTCTGTCATCCCCCAACCGTGGTCAACCCTGATGCCGTGGCGGGTAAGCCCATCGTAAAGAGCGGCCGGTAGCGCTGAGCCGCCGTTGAAGAGCAGCAACCCCGGGAGATCGATGCCGCTTTTGTCGAGATGCTGGAGTAAGGCGATCCAGACACTCGGTACTCCCGCGGTCAGCGTCACCCCCTCCGCGGTAAAGAGTTCGACCAGGCTGACGGGATCGAGGAAGCGGTCCGGAAAGACCAGCTTGGCCCCCACCATGGCGGCAGCGTAGGGCATTCCCCAGGCATTGGCATGGAACATCGGGACGACCGGTAAAGCGACGCTCTCCTCGGAAATGCCAAGCCCGCCTCCGACGGCAATGCCGAAGGAATGCAGGACGGCCGAGCGGTGACTGTAGACAACGCCCTTTGGCTTGCCGGTCGTCCCGGACGTATAGCACATGGCCGAGGCGTCACGTTCGTCGATCCTGGGCCAGTCGAAGCTGGTCTCACGGCCGGCAATCAGTTCCTCGTACGCTGCCATCGGGCGAAGCCGGCCGTCAGGCGAGGCCTGGTCGGCCATGACGACGAATTGCCGCACGCCCTTAAGCTTGCCCTCGATCCGCTCCAGAACTGGTAGCAGCGAGGCATCGACGAAGATGACAGAGTCCTCTGCGTCATTGATGACGAACTCCAGGTGCTCGGGGAAGAGGCGGGGGTTGAGGGTATGAAGGACGGCTCCGGAACAGGGAACGGCGAAGTAAAGCTCGAAATGGCGGGCGTTGTTCCAGGCGAGGGTTGCCACCCGGTCGCCCGGCCGGACGCCAAGCTCGCGTAGGGCGTGGGCCAACTGGGCCACCCGGCGGCCGAACTCGGCGTAGTTGTACCTGGATATGCCGCTGCCGCCCCGGGTCACGATCTCCTTGCGGGGGAAGAGAGTGGTCGACCGCCAGAGAAAATGCTGGAGGGTCAAAGGGAAGTCGGGCATCGTGCTTCGCATGGGAAATCACTCCTACTGAGCCGTAATAACGCCATGATATGCTGGATTTTGGGCCTGTCCAGCCCGGTCATGGCTAGCCCAGGCAACGCAAGCGGGCCGGGAATAACTTTGCGGAGGAGCTAGCGACAGACGTGGCGCAGAACGGGACGATCAAGCGACTCGTGATGGATCGGGGATTCGGCTTCTTGAGCGGCGAGGACGGGAAGGAGTATTTCTTCCACCGGTCCTCGGTAGACGGTTCGTTCGAGGGGCTTCAGGAGGGGCAGAAGGTGAGCTTCGATGTTGAATCCTCCGCGCCCAAGGGGCCAAGGGCCTCACGGGTAAGGGTCGTTTAAACCCGGGTAACCCGTCGATCCAGAAGGCCTGGGCAGACCCCAGGCCTTTGTGATTTCAGGCTGGCCTGACTCCCCGTATGAAGGCGCTGGCGATCTTGCCGGAGCCTTCCGGCAGTCCAGCCTCACCGGGGCCGAAGGTGTTGGTGATCTCGACCTCCACCTGCTGGAAGCCTGCCTCAGTCATGGCGGCCCGGTAGGCCTCTACCGGAATCGTCCCGGCAACGCAGCCCGCCCAGGCGTCAACCGCGGTCTTGACCTGCGCCGGCAATCTCTCCAGTTCGACCATGTCGGAAACGGCGAAGCGCCCGCCTGGCTTGAGTACCCGGAACGCTTCTTTCAACACCGCCGCCTTGTCGGCGGCGAGGTTGATGACGCAGTTGGAGATAACCACGTCGAGGGCAGCGTCCGGGAGGGGAATCGCCTCGATCGTTCCCTTGAGGAAGGTGGCGTTTCCCACCGCTGCCCGGGCCTTGTTCTCGTTGGCCAGCGCCAGCATCTCGTCGGTCATGTCGACTCCGAAAGCGTGCCCGCCGGGGGCGACCCGTCGCGCCGAAAGGAGCACGTCGAGGCCGGCACCGCTGCCCAGATCGAGGACCACCTCACCCGCACGGAGTTCGGCCAGTGCCGTCGGATTTCCGCAACCCAGGCTGGCGGCGAGTGAAAGGCCGAGCTCCGCGACTTCCGTTTTCGAGTACTCCTCTTCGGCGATTGGTCCGCTGAGGGCATCCGCTCCGCCACAACAGCTGGCGTCGCAACAGCTCCCCCCGTCGCGTAACTTGATCGCGGTCTCGGCGTACCTTGCCCTGACGGACTCTCTGATGGTGTCCATGAGATTCCCCTTCGTGAAAGATCGACGGCTGTCGATGGGATGCTAGCAGACCCATAGACGTGTGTCAATGGAACTGCTAGACTGCGATGGGTGAAAAGCTCAGCCCCCGATCGGGTCAAAGGGATCTGCTGCCCGCCCCCCATGCCGATGGCGATCGCCAGGGTTGAGGAGTCGGTTGAGCTCCTCAAGGCACTCGCCGACCCCACCCGGCTGCAGATGGTGGGGGTTCTCAAGCGTTCCTCCGAGCCGGTTTGCATCTGCGACTTCACGGCTTCTTTCGAGCTCAGCCAACCCACCATCTCCCATCACATGGCACGGCTCAAGAATGTGGGGTTGGTCGAGGTATCCAGATCCGGCATCTGGGCCTACTACCGCCTCAAAAGCAACCTCGACCAGCGGACTCGCGCGCTGCTCGAGGCCCTCGTCTGAGTAGATGGCGCGTGTGCTGTTCGTCTGCACACAGAACGCGGGACGCTCCCAGATGAGCGCTGCGCTCTTCAGGCAGGTGGCGGCCGGCCGGCATGAGTCGCGTTCGGCAGGCACCCGACCTGCGGCGAGTGTTCATCCCCTCGTCGTGGAGGCGATGCGGGAGGTAGGCATCGATCTCGGCGGGCGTCGGCCGCTGCGCCTGACAGATGATCTGGCCGCCTGGGCGGACGTCGTTGTGACGATGGGCTGCGGCGACGAGTGCCCTTATATCCCGGGAAAAAAATACATCGATTGGGAGCTGGCCGATCCGGCCAAGCAACCGATTGGAGAGGTGCGCTTAATTCGGGACGATATCGGACGGCGGGTCAAAGTCCTGGCAGGGCAGCTCGATCGGGGGGCCTGTAGTAGCGGTCAGCAGGCCGGCTTTTAGGGAAGCCAGATCTCGCTCGCCGACTGGACGTCTGTGATCCACCAACGGTTTTCGATATCGACCAGGGTGTAGTGGTAGTAGCCCAGGAAGCGGTGCGTCGTGCGCCGGCCCAGGCCAACTCCCTTCTCGGCGTCCGGGACCAGCCGGTAGATCCACTCCTCCTTGGTCGTGACGTTCACATTTTGCGGGCTCGCCTGGAGGCCGTAGGCTGAAAGCTCGACCTTGCCGATCTGCAGGTAGGCTGTGTAGGAGACGTCGAGAACCTCGCAGGTGATGTCGAGGCGGGCCGCCGGAAACGATTCAAAATCCCCAGAAAGGTCGTGGGCCACCTGGGAGAGCATGGGTTCGAGGTAGACCTCACGTAACACCTCGGCGTCACGATTGTTGTAGGCCTGCTGGTTGAGCTTGATCGACCGTAGGACCGTTTCCTTGATCGCGGACACATTGAAGGTGGTCTCGCGCTGCACGCCTAGAGGGTAGCAAAGGCGTGCTAGAGGCTCCGCAAATGCCGGAACCATGACGCCCTCGTAAAGGTTTGTCAATTCAGCCAGCCGCGGCCCGGCTGTCCCTCTGGCAGAGCGAAGCAATCCGGCGTTCGCGCGTCAAATGATTGCGCACTCGGCGCAAGAGAGATCTGTGGCAAAACCGCATTCGTCACTCCATCGAGCCCGATTCAACTGGCGGCTCTGGCTCGTCCTCGGAGCCGTTACCGAGGCGTTCCTTGTCTATGTCGCGCGCACCGGCGCTCCCTCGCCGGCCACCTACTTCCTGGCCGTCCTATTCGTCCCGGTCATGGTCATGACCGGCTTCTGGAGCTACAAGTACTTCGAACTTCACCAAAGGAACGTCGAACTGGCACACCGCGCGGATCAGAACCTCCAGGAACTGACTCACTTCTTCGAGACTGCGACAGCAGTCTCCAACCTCACCCGCCTGGGCGAGGACCTCGAGACCCTGACTCAGAAGCTTGGCGAGCTGCTCGACGTCGAGATCTGCGGCTTCTTTCTCTACCAGGCCGGCCTCGAATCCCTGATCGCGCCGGCGGCTCCCTATGGGATGCGCGAGAGCCGGCTCTTCAACCAGATGCGCCTCAACCAGCTGCGCTTTCGAGCCGACAACTCGACCCTGATCGGCCGGGTTTTTATCGGCCAGCGCCCCCACATCATTCCAGACTGCGTCCATGATCTCGAAGCCGGGCAACTGTTGCCGCAAACCTTTGGCTACCGGGATATGCTGCTCGTTCCCCTTGGGTCGGGCGGTAGGCCACTTGGCGTCCTTTTGCTCGCCAACAAGCGACATGGCCAGTTCAGCGGCAACTACGACGTAAAGCTCGCCGCCTCCCTGGGCGCCGAGGTGGCCGTCTCCCTCGAGAACACTTTTCTGTTTGAAGAGACACGCCAGCAGGCTCTCCGGCTGGATGCCTCGATGGAGATGCTGCGCCAGGTGTCGCAGGCGCTTACCGCGACCACGATCAGCCCGGCCTCGCTTTTGCAGGCGGTGGCGCGGGCTGTGATCGGTGTTTCCGCGGCAAGCTCCTGCCTGATAACGCTGACGGAGGGCGCCTCCACCGGAACCCAGCGGCTCGAGGTGGTGGAGGGGTTGACTGACAGGGAGGGCCAGGTGCCCGAATCTGAACCTCCGGCGCTGATCGGCCAGGTGGTCGTGGAACAGCGGCCCGTTTTCTCCGAAGACTTGCAGCTGGATCCTCGCTTCGCGCTCGACCCGCTCACCCGACGCCACGGCTGGAGGGCGGCGCTTGGTCTGCCAATGTTTCTCCAGAGCCAATTCGTGGGGACGGTTTCGATCTACTACCAGGATCTCCGGAGCTTCGACGCTCCACTGATGCAGGTGCTGCAGATCCTTGCCAACCAGGCTGCCGTCGCCCTCGACAACGCCCGGCGCTACGAGAGGGAGCGGCAGACGATCGAAATGTTGCAGCGCGCGAACCTCGAGTTGCAGGAAGCCGACCGAATGAAGTCCGAGTTCCTGACCAACATGTCACATGAGTTGCGAACGCCGCTCAATGCGATCATCGGCTTTTCCGAGATCCTCCACACCTCGCCCGACCTCTCCGAGGCGGAGCGGGCGGAGTTCGCCGACACCATCCACCAGAGCGGCCGCAACCTGCTCAAGTTGATCAACGACATCCTGGACCTGACCCACATCCGCGCCGGGCGCCTTGAGCTCAAGCCGGCCCCCTGCTTGCTGGCGGAGGCGGTCGATGCGGCAGTTTCGGAGAACGCCGCCGCCGCCAACCAGAAGGAGCTTTCGGTGCGCTCCGAGGTGGACCGCTCACACCAGGTGGTCTTCGACTCCCGCAGCCTTCGCCATGTTCTGCAGAACCTCGTCAACAACGCCGTGAAGTTCACTCCGCCGCACGGGACTGTCGTGATCCGAGCCCTTCCTACCCAGTCCGGCACCGTGGTCGAGGTCAGTGACAGCGGGATCGGTATCAAGGCTGAGGATCAGCCGAGGCTCTTCGAAGAGTTCCGCCAGATAGACGGCTCGACCTCCCGTGGTTACGAGGGCGTCGGCCTCGGCCTCGCGCTCTCCAAGCGGCTCGTAGAACTGCAGGGGGGACAGATCTGGGTCGAAAGTGTGCCGGGCCAGGGCAGCACCTTCCGATTTCTCATCCCGAGTCTTAGGGTCCTGGCGAGGGTGGCATGACGGACTCAAGGCAGCGCCGGATTCTGGTCGCCGAGGACGACGCCGAACGACTCAAGGCAATCGGGGGGCGCCTCCAGCTGGAAGGCTTCCAGGTGCTGGAGGCCCAGGACGGACTGGAGGCGCTCGATCGCGCCCGAGAGGAGCTCCCCGATGCCATTGTTCTGAACCTGCTGCTCCGCCGCATCGATGGGCTCAGGGTCTGCGAGATCCTCAAGAGCAACCCCGCCACCACCAACATCCCGGTCCTCTTGATGACAGGGGTGCATGTCGATCCCGACGAGGGTCAGCGGGCGCTGGCAGCCGGGGCAGACCGCTTCCTTGGCGATCTGGGACCCCTCTCGAACCCCGCCGGATACGACCACGGCGGCCCCCCGGACCTGATGCAAGCCTTGCGGACGCTGCTGGGAAGCGAGCCCGAGAGCGAGGCACGGCCGTTGTTTCTGGCAATTGACGACGACCCAGACAACCGCGCCTTCCTGACCAAGGCCGTCTCCAAGCAGGGCTTCGACGTGGTAACGGCGCCGAACGCAAGGGAGGCCCGGCGTCAGCTCGATTCGCGGCGCCCGGCTCTCATCTTTCTTGACGTACAGATGCCCGAGGAGAGCGGGCTGACCCTGCTACCACAGATGCTGCGGGATTTTCCCGAGGCGGTGGTCGTGATGATGACCGCCTACGGGTCAGAG
Source organism: Candidatus Dormiibacterota bacterium (assembly GCA_036403615.1). GTDB lineage: Bacteria > Chloroflexota > Dormibacteria > CF-121 > CF-121 > JALYYC01. The sequence continues at coordinate 10,974 of DASWQQ010000192.1, forward strand.
CAAGTCGCGGCCGAGGCACTCCGCGGTGGGGCTGACGACTACATCGCAAAACCAATAGATCTACACAGGCTGCGGGAGCTGCTCGAGCGCAACCTCGAGAAGCAGCGCTTGCGGGCGGAGAGGCAGGGCCTGGTATCGCGCCTGAAGGACTCCAACCGTTACCTGATGCGACAGCACGCAGCCTTGCGACAGGCTGATGAGGAGATCCTGCAGGTCAACCGGCAGCTGGAAAAATCAAACCGCTACAAGTCGGAATTCCTGGCCAATATGTCGCACGAGCTGCGCACGCCGCTCAACGCCATCCTGGGCTTCAGCGAGATCCTGCTCGACACCACCATGAATCTCACCGGCGGCGAGCGGACTGAATTCCTGCGCAACATCCACAGCAGCGGCCAACACCTGCTCGGACTGATCAACGACATTCTCGATCTGGCCAAGGTCGAGGCAGGCAAAATGGAGCTCCACCCGGAAGCGCTTCAGCCGCTCGAGGCGCTGCACGAGGTCACCTCCATCCTGGAGCCGATGGCTCGCCAGCAAGGCCTTCAGCTGGTCACCATGGGCAACGCCGAAGCGGTCCAGGCGGATCGGAGCAAGTTCAAGCAGGTGCTTTACAACCTGCTTTCTAACGCGGTGAAGTTCACGCCACCTCCGGGAAAAATCACGGTCGTCATCAAAGACTCGGCGGAGCAGCTGGTGGTGTCGGTTCATGACACCGGCATCGGCATGAAGCCCGAGGACCTACCCAAACTATTTCGCGAGTTCGAGCAGATCGACGGTTCTTACACCCGGCGCTACCAGGGTACAGGTCTTGGTCTTGCCCTTTGCCGTCGCTTTGTTGAGATGCACGGGGGCCGGATCTGGGCCGAGAGCCAGTTCGGGGCCGGGTCGACTTTCACATTCACCATCCCCCGGGAACCCCGAGCCGCCCTCGAGCCCGCCGTCCCAATCCAGCCGGCGGCGAGCCTCGACACCATGGATCTGCCCCTCGCACTGGTGATCGAGGACGATCCCAACAGTAGCCAGCGAATGACTGCCGAGATCCAGGGGGTGGGCTTTCGGGTGGCGCACGCACAGGATGGCGAAGAGGCGGTCCGCAAGGCGATGGAGATCCTTCCCGACCTGGTCGTAATGGAGACGGTTCTGCCCCGCCGGGACGGCTGGCAGGTGCTCCAGGAACTGCGCGGCCGGGCCGCCACGGCAGACGTCCCGGTCCTCGTCTGCTCCGTGACCAGAAACGACGAACTGATGGAGCGCTTTGGAGTACTCGGCTACGTGGCCAAGCCCTGGGCAACCAAGACGCTTCAGGACGAGCTCAGGCGGTTGGGTCAGGGTATCAAGCGCCGCCGGGACCGAGTACGCATCCTGGTCGTCCACCGGGACCGCCGCGCCCTGGCGCCCCTGGCAGCGGCGCTGGTGGAGGAAGGTTTTGAGGTCTTCCGGGCCCCGGGGCTCCAGGAAGCCCTGGAAAAGGCCCGCGCCGCAGCTCCGGACGTGGTCTTGCTCGCTCCGCCCGAGCCGGAGTGGGTCATCGGACTTCGGGGGCTCTCCGGGCAGCCGGCGCTGGTCGCCCTGGGGGAAGTTTCACCGAGGGTGCCAGCGACGGCTTGGAGCGGCGTTATACCAACTGGCCTTTCCCAGCCGGACGCCGTACTGGCGGCCATCAAAGCGCTGGAGATCGTGCAAAGACGAAGGAGGACGGGTCGTGAGCGCCGGCAAGGTACTGATCGTCGAAGATAACCCGGTCAACCTGAGGTTGGCCCAGTTCCTGCTGGAGAAACGCGGCTTCGCCGTGCGCAAGGCGGGCAGCGGGGCGGAGTGCCTGGCCGAGATGGTGGCGAACCCCCCGGATATCGTCCTCATGGACATCCAGCTTCCCGGTGAGGACGGACTGGCCGTTACCCGCAAGATCCGTTCTGACGCCCGCATGGCGGGCGTGGTTATCGTCGCGCTCACCGCCCACGCGATGTCCGGTGACAGGGAGCGGATCCTGGCGGCTGGATGTGACGGCTACATCGCCAAGCCGGTCGATCCCCAGGGGCTGCCGGCCGAGGTCAGCCGCTACCTGCAACAGGGGAGGTTGAAAACGGCATGAGCGAGTCCGGACAGAAGGGCTCGAGGGCCTATTCCGACATCCTCAAGATGAACCAGGAGGTGGTGCAGAACCTCCAGGGGCTGATCCAGGAACATGAGGCACGAGGAAAGGAGCTCGAGGAGCTCAAGTTCGCCTTCGACCAGGCCCAGGCGGAGATTGCCCGCCTCCAGGAGGAGTTGCGCCACGCTAACCAGCGCGATGCGGAACGCCACGATCAGCTCCGACAGCTGGAGCAGGGACGGGTCGACCAGCTGGGGGCGATGAGCGCCCACCTTGATGCCATGAGGGCGGCCGTGGATCGCTACCTTCAGCAGGGGCGGAAGGCAGCTTGAGTCCGGAAGCACCTAAGGCCAAGTCTTTTGCCGACATCCTGCAGCAGAATCAGGATTTCATCGCCCACCTACAAACGCTGCAGGATGACATCGCGTCGCAGCTTGCCCTCAAGGAAAAGGAGCTGGCGGCCGCACAGCAGCAGCTCGACGCCAAGCAGCAGGAGCTCGACGAGCTTCAGAACGCCCAGCTGCAATGGGCTATGGACCGGCAGGCTCTGCTCGACCAGCACGCCGTAACGCAAAAGGGCCACAAGGAGCTCCAGGAGCGTCATCAGCGCGCCGAGGCTGAGCTCTTAAAAGCGCAGACGCAGTGGGCTAGCGAGCGGCAGTCGCTGCGCGAACGACATGACTCTTTGGCCCAGGTGCACAAGGATCTGCAGCAGAGTCATGACCGCGTCAAAGTAGAGCTTGGCCGCCTGCAGGAAGACGTAACCCGGGCCAAGTCTCGAGACGAGGAGCGCCGCAGCCAGCTGCGCCAGCTGGAACAGGAACGGATGCAACTCGCGCAGAAGTTCGAGGCAGAGCAGAAAAGGATCGCCGCCGAGCTGCAGACCGTTCAGGGAGACCTGGACAGCCTTCAGTCGGCGCAACTGCAATGGGCGATGGACCGCGAGACTCTGCTGAAAGATCGTGACGGGGCGGTCGCCCGGCTCGCCCAGCTGGAGCAGGAATGGCAGCTCGCCCGTACGGCTCTAACCGCGGAGCGGACCAAGCTAAGCGAGGCAAACGGGGAGCTTCAGCAGCAGCTGAAGACGGTGCAGTCGGAACTCGATCCGCTTCGTACCGCGCGTGACAAGTGGCAGGCTGAACGCCAGCGCCTGATCGGCGATGTTGCCCGCCTCGAGCAGGACGCGCAGACCGCCGAGAGCCAGTTCCGGGCGGATCGGAAACTGCTGCAGAACCAGCTGGAGGAGGCGCGTAAGAAGGGGGCGGAGCTGGATAAGGCGGAGGCTGAGTTCCAGCGCGTCAGCGACGAGCGCTCCGCGCTGCTGACCAGGGTGAAGGCCCTGGAGAAGGATTGGCAGGCACGCGAGGCCTCGATCGCGGAGGAGAAGGCCGCGCTCAAGAAGCAGGTGCAGGACGTCAATGCCAAGCTGGCGGCCACTCAGCAGGATTACGAAAAGGTCAAGGCACTACATGACGACCTGGCGGGGGAGTCGGGACGGAAGGCGGAGGAGTGGACCGTACGCGAGCAGCGCCTCACCTCCGAGAAGAACCAGCTCAAGGTTGACCTCGAACGGGTCCAGGGACAGCTTTCCGAGATGATGGGGGAGACCAACGAGCTCCAGAGCCGCCGAGCCAACGAGGCAAAGGAGCTGGAGCTGGCCTGGCAGCGGGAGAAGGCGTCGCTCAAGAGCCAGTTGGAAGAGGCTCGCAAGGCGGCGGGAAGCGGTCCGCCCTCGAGCCAGGTCATCGCCCGCTACGAAGCCGAAAAACGAGCCATGCAGGCCCAGCTGGACGGCCTCCGGACCGAGCTGGCCGCCCTTGGCAAGAACAAGGATGCCGGGCCGGGGCTGCTGCAGGCGAAGCGCGACTTCGAAGCCAAGTTCAGGGTGATTTACGACCAGAGCCACGACCTCAACTCGCCGCTGAACGCGATCATCGGCTTCTCCGAGATCCTGCTCGACGAAAAGGCGAACAAGACGACACCCGAAGAGCGCCGGGAGTTCGTTGCCCATATCAACGAAAGCGGTAAGCGGCTCGTCGAACATATCCGGGAGCTGATCGAGTTCGCAAAGCAGGAATCCGGTATCCAGGAGCGTCCGGTCCAGATGTTGCCCCCGGTCGGTGCCAGTACCAAGGCGCCGGTGATCCTGGTTGCCGACAACGATCCGTCGGTTAAGGAGCGGATCGAACCGTTCCTCAGCCATGCCGGCTACGAGGTGGTCATCGCGGCCAGCGCCCAGGAGGCACTTCGCAAGGCTGTGCAACTGCAACCCTTGGCGGTGCTGATCGACACCCAGCTGCCTCCCAATGGGGGAAGCGGCCTCGTCTACGACCTTCGGCGCGAGTCGAAAACCAAAGACATACCGATCGTGCTGACCTCAAAGGTGAACAAGGAGTCACTGCCTTTCGATATCGGCCAGGCCGACTTCCTTACCAAGCCAATCGATCGCCAGCAACTGTTGCAGATGATGGTCAAGTTCGACCTGCTTGCCGACGGAAAGCGGGGGAAGAAAACGCCGTCGTCCATCCTCATCGTCGACGACGACCCGCAGAACATCAGGCTCGTCAAAGCGATGCTGAAGCCCTTCAACATGGAAATCATGATTGCGGACGGCGGAAAGGCCGGTCTCGAGCTGGCGATGAAGAAGAAGCCGGATCTGATCATCCTCGACTTGATGATGCCGGACGTCGATGGCTTTGAGGTCGTGTCCAAGCTCCGTGAGGACCCAGATGCAGCCCAGATTCCGATCCTGATCTACACCGCGAAGAACATCACGAGCGAGGATCGTGAACGCCTCCAGGGCAACATACAGACGATCATCCAGAAGGGCGATTTCGGAAAAGATCGCTTCCTCGAGATGATCAACAACCTGCAAACCGCTCAAGCGAGCTAGTCCATGGAGCGGCCGGGATGACCGCGCTCGATCGTCATCTCATCAAGCTCCGCTTCGGAGCTCTGCTGGTGCCGGTCACGCTTCTGCTGCTGTTACCCTCGAGGTCTTCCGCGCTGACCCTCGGGCTGGGCGGGCTCCTCGTTGCTTACAACACTGTCGCGCTGGCAGCCGGCAGGCGCCGTGAGAGCCGGCCGCGCGTTCCGATTGCGGCATTCGTCCTGGTGCTCGACCATCTCGTCATCAGCGGTTGGATCCTCCTCTTCGCCTCCGCGACCACCAGCATGCCGTACCTTCTATATGCGCTGGTGGCTGCCGAGGCGGTATTTCGCTTCGACCTCTGGGGCGGGATCGCTACCAGCCTCTTCTTTACCTGCGGCATCATCCTTTTTCAAACCGGTGACCTGGGCTTCGCCATCTCGGTCCGTGATGCCGTACTACGCGCGGTTCCGACCGTTGCCGCAATCACCGGGCTCGGACTGGCGGTTCGTGCCACGAATTCGGAGGTCCGGGGTACGCGGCGTCGCCTGGCGCAAACGGAGCAGTTGCGCAGCGTCCTTGGGGAACTGGTAGGTCAGCTGGACATGAGCAGAATGCTCTACACGGTGATCCGATGCGGTATGGAAATGTTGCAAATGGATTCCGGTGCAGTCGTGTTGCAGGACGAGGATCGGGGCACCTTCGTGTTGCGCGCCGTCGTGCGAATGCCAGAGGCCCTTGAGGGGACCACGGTTCAGGTGGCAAGCGGGATCGTCGGCCGGGTCGTGCGGGAACGTCGCTTCGTGATGCTGACAGAGCCCCCTCTTTTCGATCTGCCGGCTCTCAACGGCCCGGCGTACGCTCGTACCTTCGGCACGCCGCTGCTGCTCGAGGGCCGTGTCTGCGGCGTATTGCATCTCAACACCGCCGATAGCGAAAGGCGCCTGACTCGCTGGGAGGAGGAGGCGCTGGAGTTGCTGGCACAGCAACTGGCGGTGGCCTTGAGAAACCTACGCCTCTTCGAAGAAACCGAGAAACGGGCCCGGCGCCTCGAGTTGCTGAACCAGTCGATCGACCAGATGAACCAGAAGCTCTTCGAACCCGAGTTCCTCGATGTGGTCGCCTCGGCGCTGACGGGTCACCTGGGACTGGCAGCCGCCCAGCTCTGGCTGGTTGAGGCAACTGATGGGGCGCTTTACCGGCGGGCTGGTCAGCACACGACCAATATGGCGCCCCCGGTGGCGTCGCGGGTTGAGCGAGGCATGACGGAGATCGGCCAGGTCGCCGAGCTCAGGGTCCCGATCATCACCAATGACCCGGCCAACCACCGTCAGGGATCGCTCTACCCCTGGATGCAGGAGGAGGGGATCCAGGCTTTCGCCGGCTTCCCACTGGTCGTTGGTGAGCAACTGCTGGGAGTCCTAGCCGTGTACCACAGGCGCCCGCTCGACCGAAATACCATCGATCTGCTAACTCTCTTCGCCCAGCACGCCGCTACTGCGATCCAGGAGGCGCGCCTCTTTCATCTGGCAACCGAGCAGACGGCTCGGCTCGGTGCGGTCAACGCCGAGTTGCACCGTGCCAACCAGCACAAGTCGGAGTTCCTCGCCAACATGTCGCACGAGTTGCGTACGCCGCTGAATTCAATCCTTGGCTTTTCCCAGCTCCTGCTCGAGGGCGACGGAGGTGGGCTCGCTGCGGAGCAGCGCCAGGATGTCGAGATCATCAGCCAGAACGGCCAGCACCTGCTTTCACTGATCAATGACCTGCTCGACATCTCCAAGCTGGAGGCCGGCAAGGCGCAGCTTCATCGCGGCGAGGTGGATATGGCGTCACTGGTCTCGGAGTGCGTGGACAGCGTTGGCTCGCTTGCCAAGACCAAGCACCTGGAGCTGACCAGCAGTGTGTCCTCTGAGGTCGGAACCATCTACGCTGACGGTCCGAAGTTGAAGCAGGTACTTGTGAACCTGCTGGGAAACGCGATCAAGTTCACAGAAGCTGGTGGGGTCCGGGTTGTGGTCGAACGCCAGGGTACCGATTTGAAACTCAGCGTGCGCGATACCGGTATCGGTGTCCCCAGCGAAGACCTTGAGCGCATCTTTGAGAGCTTTCAGCAGGGCAACAGTGGGATGAGCGGGAAGTACCAGGGAACCGGGCTCGGGCTGGCCATCTCGCGCCGCCTGGTCGAGATGCACGGTGGGCGAATCTGGGTCAAGAGCGTCCCTGGTCAGGGAAGCACCTTTAGTTTCACCATCCCGCAGCGTGCCTTCACCCCGCCGCTCGACCTCACCGCAGCCGCCTGATCCGGCTCGATTTCGGCCGGACCGGTGCTTTCGTACCGTGGCTCGGTGCGGATACAACTATCTAATGGCAACCAGTGCCGGCTTTCTGACTGGGCCATCTTTCCTACTGCTCGTCCTGATAGCAGTGGTCGAAGGTATCCGGTCGGCGCAACGGCACTGGCCGAACTAGAGAGGGTTCAGCGCAGCCAGAGCGGCAGCGCAAGGACGAAGACCGCGACGCCCAGGGCAAGGGTGCGCCACTTCGGCAGCGACCCGGTAACCAGAAAGGCAGGTGGTTGCGGCATCTATCCAGCCAGCGCCATCGGTTCCTGCCCTGCCGGGTAATTGACCTTGGCAGCGAACCGGTATCCGACGCCCCGTTTGGTCTGGATGTAGATCGGCTTGCCCGGGTTGGGCTCGATCTTGCTCCGCAGCCTGGAGATGTGGACGCGTAGGCCCTCTTCATAGGCCTCCTCGTCGCCCGCCCAGGCCTTGGCCAGCAGCGTCTCGTTGGTCACGACCCGTCCGGCGTTGCGCACCAGCAGGAACAGAAGCTTCGACTCGGTGGGGGTGAGAGTTATCTGTTGGCCCTTGACCCGCGCCCAGTGCTGAACAAAGTTGATCTGGAAGTCCTGATCGATGACCACCTCTGGCTGGTCGACTCCGGCGGACTCGCCATAGCGACGGAGCACCCGCTGAACGCGTGCGACAAGCTCTTCCTTCTCGAAGGGCTTCACGATGTAATCCTCGGCGTACATCTGGAGTCCCTCGACCTTGCTCTCAACTGCCGCGACGGCGCTGAGGATGACAATTGGTACATCCAGGTGGCTCTTGATTCGACGGCAGAGCTCGAAGCCGTCCATTTCCGGCATCATCAGGTCGACGACCACCAGGTGAGGGATGCCCTCATGAAGCTTACGAAGGGCTTCCGGGCCGCTGCCCGCGGTCATCACTTCATAGCCGGCGTGCTCCAGGATCCGCTTCAAGATCTCGCGAGCCATCGCGTCGTCGTCGACTATCAGGATGCGGTAGCGATTGACGATGTTAAACCCCTCTCTTCCTGCCGCCATCGCGCGTCGCGCAGCGGACCGGCCGCCATGAATTTGGACCTGCGCCTCGCTCAGGTCCGACTGGTGAGCCGGCAGAAGTATATGGCCGGGGTCGCTCATTTCCTTACGTTTCCTCTTTACGATGTGATGACCGTTGTCGCGTCGGGGTCACACCGAGTCACCGGCTTCCGCGTGGCCCGACGCTCAACATAGTCAGGCGGGCTTACGACCCTTGTTACAGACTCGTGGGAAGTTTCGCTCAGTCGCCCTCGGACCTGCGCTAGAATCCTCTTCGCCCGAGCCCGGGTGGTGGAATTGGTAGACACGCAGCTTTGAGGGGGCTGTGAGCGCAAGCTTGTAAGGGTTCAAATCCCTTCCCGGGCAGAGCCCCAAATCGATGACACTGAGCCGGTTGAGCGCCCTCTACCTTCGCTGGCGTTACCGGCGACACAGCTTTGGACCCGGGCTGGTGGCCCCCTTCAGACTGCGCATCCGCGGCCCTGGCAGGGTAGTTGTCGGAAGGGACGTCAGGATCCTGAATCGTTCCGGTCGGACCGCCATTCTTACCTTCCGCCGCGATTCCCTGGTCGAGATTGGCGACCGGGTCGAGATCGACGGGGCGGGGGTGATGGCCGCCAGCCAGATCCTGATCGGTGAGGAGGTGGCGCTCGGTCCCTGCTTGCTGGTGGACACGGACTTCCATCCTCTGGCAGCCGGCGAGAGGCGCGCAGGTGACTCCGGGCTCAGGCGTCCGATCCGCGTCGGACGGGGGGCCGTGATCGAGGGAAAGGCTACGGTACTCAAAGGGGTATCGATAGGGGAGGGGGCGGTGGTTCGCTGGGCCTCGGTAGTGGCTTCAGACGTGCCGGCCGGCGCGGTAGTCCTCGGTAACCCGGCGGGTGTTGCCAGGGATCAGTAGGTCAGGCGCTGACGACGGCGCCCTGGATGTTGCAGTAGGTGTTCCGCACCTGGTTCCCAAGCACGATGAGGGTAACCAGGATGACGATGACCACCAGGCACATGATCAGCGAGTATTCGACCAGGGCTTGACCGTTCTCGTTATCGGTCCAGCCGAAGAGCATACGAATCCTTGCCGCGACTAGGGTGATCATGCTTTGTTGTTTCCTGGACTTTGTTGGGGAGCTAAGCGCTTACCGCAACTCGAGTATGCGGGTACAACGGACCGATTTGGTCTTTCCAGACCGCTCGTTCCCCGATTGTCGCCACTTCGTCACCGGGGACCGGTTGGACGGGCTCAGGAGTGGGCGGAGGACCGCTGCACCAGGTAGGTCACCACGGCAAGGTACTCCTCAGAGTCGGCTGAGCCGACCCAGCGGGTCTCATCGGTGGTTCGGCCGAAGAGCGCGAACAGTTCGGTCAGGGTCAGCTTCTCAGACATGGGCGGGATCTCCGAACGGAATGAGCTTCATACTAGTGTCAACCTCTCAGATAATCCATTGCTGCGATGATGGTTAACGTGATATTCATCCTATCACGTGCGGGCCTTGCGCGCTTTCAGCGGGCGTTGTTGCGCTGTACCAGATAAAGGACAACGGCCAGGTATTCCTGCGAATCCGCCGACGCAACCCAGCGGGTGTCTTCCGCGTGGCGGCCGAAGAGGCTGAAAACGTCGGACATCGTCAGATGCTGCTCTTCCATTTGCATCGGTACCGGAGCCCCGGTGCCGATAGGGGTGAAACGGCCCCTCGCGAAGGATCCTTTCACGCAGAGTGACGAAGAAGCCACGCCCGAGAACGTAACTTAGTACAGCTCGGTTGCGCCCCGACACGCTTGGCGCTGATTTGGGCTGGGTAGAATCTGGAGCAGTAGATGTTTTTCGATATCCGCTACCTGCTCTTCGTGGCGCTTCCGATCATGGCGCTGAGCTTCCTCGCCTCGAGCTGGGTGAAGCGGACCTACCGGCAGTACTCGCAGGTGCGCAACTCGAGCGGGCTGTCGGGGGTCGACGTCGCTCGAAACATACTGCGCGGCGCCGGGCTCTCCGAGGTCACGATCCAGGTAATCGACGGGGATCTGAGCGACAACTACGATCCCGGCAGCCGCACGCTCAACCTCTCCAGGGCCGTCGCCGAGGGAAGGTCGGTGGCATCGGAGGCCGTGGTTGCTCATGAGATCGGCCACGCAGAGCAGGACCAGCAGGGGTACTTCGCGATGCGCTGGCGCTCCTCACTGGTTCCGGCCGCCAACCTCGGCTCCCAGGCCGGGCCGCTGATCGTGATTGCCGGCCTGATTCTCTCCGCGTTTACGCGCACCGGCCTTGGTCTGTACGTGGCGCTGGCCGGTCTCCTGCTGTTTGCCGGTGTGGTGCTCTTTCAGCTGGTAACCACTCCGGTGGAGCTCAATGCCAGCCAGCGCGCGCTACGCCTGCTGGCCGAGAACGGGGTCATCCTCCCGGAGGAGCAGACGGGAGCGCGGCGCATGTTGCGGGCCGCCGCCTTCACTTACTGGGTGGCTCTCTTCGGGGCCATCCTGACGTTGCTCTACTACGTTTCCCTGGTGCTCGGCAGTCGCCGGGAGGACTGAGTCGCCGGCCTTCTCCACGGTTGAGCCGGCGCAGCTACGGGCCGGCCTGGAAGCTTTGGGTGAACCCGCCTACCGGGCGGGTCAGGCGTCGCAGTTTTTCTGGCGCTCTCTCGCCCCATCGTTCGACGCGATGCGGACGTTGCCCCCGCGGGCTCGGCATCATCTCGAAGAGTCCTACCTGTTCAGCAGCGTGACGCCGCACCTCCGGCGTGAGGCTGACCATGGCCGGACGATCAAGTATCTCTTCAAGCTGTCGGATGCCAGGACGGTGGAAACCGTAGTCATGCACTACGAAGCAACGGAGCGGTCGCGGCGCCGAACAACGATCTGCGTCAGCTCCCAGGTCGGCTGCCCGATCGGCTGTACTTTCTGCGCCACCGGGCAGTCAGGCTTCGACCGCAACCTCAGTGAAGCTGAAATCGTCGACCAGTTCCTGCACGCCGCACGTGAATTGAAAGCGGCTGACAGGTCCCTGACCAACGTGGTCTTCATGGGCATGGGCGAGCCGCTGAACAACTATGCCGCCGTGCTGGGAGCCATCCGCCGCTGGGCGAGGGAGGACACGCTTCAGTTCAGCCCCCGAAGGGTCACGATCTCAACCATCGGCCTGGTTCCCTTCATAGAGCGGCTCGGCGGTGAAGGTCTTCCAGTCAACCTCGCCATCTCCCTCCATGCGCCTGACGACGAGCTACGCACGAGGTTGATTCCGGTCAACCGCAAGTACCCGATCGCGGCCGTGATCGCGGCTGCCCGGGCCCATTCCCAGCGAACCGGACGGAGAACCAGCTACGAATACGTCCTGGTCGAAGGCGTCAACGACAGCCCGGAGCAGGCTGCCCGACTGGCAAAGCTGGTCGGACATCCGCTGAGCCATGTCAACCTGATCCCCATGAATCCTATCGAGGGAAGTTCCATGAGCCCACCATCCCGTCGGCGGGCCCTTGCCTTCGAGGCGGCGCTGGTGGCCGCAGGGATATCGGTAACGATCCGCGCGACCCGTGGCCTGGACATCGATGCCGCCTGCGGACAACTTCGTGCCAGGCAGCCCGTCGTCGCTACGACCATCTAGTCGCATGCACAGGCTCAGCGGGGTTTTATTCGACTTCGGAAATACGCTGATCGTCGAGGAGCCGGGTAAACACATGTGGGAAATGGCTGTCACGCCGTTACCTGACGCGCTGCAGGTTCTTGCGGAGCTCAAGCCACGCTATCGGATTGGGATCATCTCCAACACCGTCGGATCTGGCGATCAGGAACTGGCCGAGGTGCTTGCACGGGCCGGCATGACAAGCCTGATCGATTCGCTTGTAACCTCCAGGGATTTCGGCACGGCCAAGCCCGACCCCGCCATCTACCTGGAGGGAGCGCGCCGGCTGGGAGTCCCCCTTGCGGAAACCTGCATGGTCGGAGATCGCCTAGACACAGATATCGCCGGGGCGATCAGCTCCGGAATACCGGCAATCTGGCTTCGGCATCCCGGGGCCAAACCGGACGCCAAAATCGTTCCCACCCACGTGATCACCGGTTTGAGGGAGCTCCCACAATGGTTGGACGCAGCTTCGTCGCAGCCTCGTTGATTTCACGAACCGAGTTGGCCTCAAAGTCGACCCTATACTCAAGGCGCTGATGAGACGCCTGCTCGGTGGGATCCTGATGGTGCTCCTTCTGGCCGCGTGCGCTTCGCCGCTGGCAAAGCCCGAGACACCCCAGCAGGCCGTCGCCGCAGCGGCCACGCGGGCGACGAAGCTACACTCGGCGAAGTTCGACCTGCAGGGACACGTCAAACTGACCTTCCCGCCACAGCTCGCCTCGCTCTTTGCCCAATCCGGGGCCACGGCGGGTACCTTTGCCCTTGATCTGACGGGCAACGGAGAAGCGCAATTTCCGGACCGCTATCACGCAACCATCAATGCGAAGTTGGGCGGCCTTGGAATCGGAAGCGAGGTGATCAGCAATGCCGGAACGGCTTACATCAAGGGCCCCGACGGGAAATGGACCGCCTCGTCCGTGCCAGGTGGCATTGCCGGCCAGCTGAACCAGCCTGATCCGCTCTCCTACGCGCAGCTTCTGAAAAACGTCAAGTCCATCAAGGATCTCGGTGATACCAACATCAATGGCACTTCCGTTCACCACTACCAGCTGGTTCCCGACAAGGACAA
>DASWQQ010000193.1:0-15543 GCA_036403615.1 Candidatus Dormiibacterota bacterium
TTCAGAAATATCAGTGGTTGCCGTTCGCGCACACGGACTTCATCTTCGCGATCGTAGGGGAGGAGACTGGCTTGATTGGTACCACTGCCGTACTCTCCCTGTTTGCGCTGTTCACCTATCGCGGTTACCGGATCGCGCTCAAGGCGCCAGACGCCTTCGGCTCACTGCTGGCCTGCGGAGTTACCACCTGGGTGGCCTTCCAGGCACTGATCAACATCGCCGCCGTCACAGTGACACTGCCAACCACCGGCATTCCCCTGCCCTTCATCAGTTATGGTGGCTCCTCGCTGGCGATCACGCTGCTGGCGGTCGGCATACTGATGAACGTCGCCATGCAGGGCGAGAAGGTGGGTTGGATCCGGCATGCGAGTATTGATCTCGGGCGGGGGAACGGGCGGACACTTGTTTCCGGCGATAGCGGTCGCGGAAGCCCTCGCCCGGATCGATCCTGACGGTCGCGTGCTTTACGTCGGCCGCCGCGGGGGGATGGAGGAGAAGATCGTGCCGGGCTACGGCCTGGCCCTGGAGACGATCGTGCCCCCGAAGCTGGACATGGAGCAGCTCTGGCGCAACTGGGCCGTTCCATTCGTGCTCCCCCGGGCACTCCTGCAAGCGACCAGGATCATTCGTCGCTTCCGACCGCAGGTCGTCCTTGGAACGGGCGGTTACGTCAGCGCACCGGTGATCATGGCGGCCGCAACTCTCCGCATCCCGGTGGTTCTCCAGGAGCAGAATGCGTTGCCCGGCCGCACGACCAGGGTTCTCTCCCGTTTCGCCAGGGTGGTTGCGACCGCGTACCCCCAGTCATCGGCCTATCTGCGTGCCGAGGCAATCGTGACTGGAACACCGGTGCGCCGCGAGTTTGCCAACCCCAGGGCAGAATTTCCGGCGCGACCGCAGCGCCTATTGGTTCTGGGCGGAAGCCAGGGCGCTCGTCGCATCAACCAGGCGGTGGTGGCCGCGCTCCCCCAGATCGTGAACCGGCTTCGCCTCGACGTCTCACATCAAACCGGGGAACGAGATTTCGTCTCTGTCGGGGAAGCTGCCGCCAAGCTGGGTTCGTCGGTCACCGCCGGGTACCATCGCTTCGCTTTCGCATCGGACCTGGCAACACGCATCCACCTGGCCGACCTCGTGCTCGCGCGAGCGGGCGCCGGAACTCTCAGCGAAGTTAGTGCCATCGGCATTCCGATGGTGCTGGTGCCGGGCCCCTTCGCCGGAGGCCACCAGAAACTGAATGCGGTGCCCTATGAAAACGCCGGCGCGGCCGTCGTGATCGCTGATGAGGCCTGCGACGGTCCGCGGCTGCTGCAGGTGCTGTCATCGATCGCCGAGGATCCACAGCGATATGCACAAATGGTCGCAGCCATGAGGGTGCTGGGAAAACCTGATGCGGCTGACGCGGTCGCTCGCATACTCCAGTCGGTCAGCGGACCTAACTGATGCACATCCATTTCATCGGCATCTGCGGATACGCCGTCTCCGGGCTGGCGCTGATCTGCAAGCAGCTTGGTAACGAGGTGACAGGCTCTGACGAGGACGCCTACCCGCCAACCACCGATTTGCTGACCAACGCCGGGATTCGCTGGTCCGACTCACACGCGGCAGAGAACGTGACGCGTTGGGGCAGACCGGACCTGGTCGTGCAGGGAAACCAGGTACGGGCGGGGAATCCCGAAACTGAGGCGGCGCGATCGCTCTCTATTCGATTGGTGAGCGAAGCCGAGTACTGGGGTGAGCTGGCGGCGGACAGGTTTCGCATCGTCGTCTGCGGCTCGGCCGGCAAGACGACCACCGCCAGCCTGATCGCCTGGATTCTTCGCTCGGCAGGTCGCAACCCCGGCTTCCGTCTGGGAATGGCGGCACGCGACCTCGGCGCGGCGGCGGCCTGGGGAAGTGGTAGGGAGTTCGTCTTCGAAGGTGATGAGTACACGTCCGCCGTCTTCGATCCGCGCCCCAAGTTCTTGCATTTCGCGCCGCAACTGGCCGTGCTCACTAACATCGACTGGGATCATCCCGACGTCTTTCCAGACCCAGTCGCCTACGAAGCCGTCTTCCGTCAACTGGTGCAGGACCTCGGCTCTGAAGATCGGCTGATCGCATGCTCGGACGATCCGACGGTGCGGCGGTTGTTGAGCCGAACACGAGCGCAGGTGGAGACCTACGGACTTCGAGGGGGTGCGGACTGGCACGGTCGCGACGTAACGGTGGATGGGGAGGGAATGCGGTTCACCGCGTGGCATGAAGGGAAGATCCTGGCCGTGGTCAGCACCAGCCTGCCCGGTGAGCACAATGCGGCCAACGCACTCGCGGCGCTGGCGACGACAGTGCGTGTCGGTGTGCCGGTGAGCTCTGCCGTCGACGCGATCGGCCGCTTTCATGGTGTGGCCCGGCGCTTCGAGGTACGCGGTCAGGTGAGGGGCGTGACGGTAGTCGACGACTACGCCCACAACCCCGCCAAGGTGCGAGCGACGCTGCAGGCGGCGCAGGAGCGCTATCGACCGGGTCGCGTCCTCGCCTGCTTCGTTCCGCACACCTACTCGCGGACCCTCAGCCTGATGGATGCTTATGCCGAGTCATTCCAGGGATGCGAGCTCCTCGTCCTCGGTCCGATCGAGCCGGCGCGTGAGCGCCATCTTGCCCATACCGTGTCGTCGGAGGACCTGGCGCGCCGGGTTACCGGTGTCAACGAAGTAGTTACGGTTGACTCGGCTCGGGCGGCCGCCTACAGGCTGGCGTCGGCGGCGAGACCTGGAGATGCGATCGTCCTGATGTCGGTACGCGGATTCGATGACGTGGTCAGCAAGACCCTCGAGGTCCTGGAGCGCTCGCCGGTTGCCTGAATGGCTGGCCTCGGTTCCCGGAGTGAAGGAACATGAGTCACTCGAAGCTCACAGCTGGTACAGGATTGGAGGGCTTGCCCGCTATTTCCTGGAAGTGAGTGATGACTCGCTGTTGCCGGAAATGCTCGAGCGCCTCCGTCGGGACGGAACTCCCCTGTTTGTGATCGGGGCGGCCAGTAACACGCTCTTTGCCTCTTCCGAGTTGCCTGGCCTGACCCTCAAGCTGGTCACCGACCGCCGTGTGTCGCAGGACAATCTGGTCATTGTCTCGGCCGGAATGTTGATGCCTCGCCTGGCTGCCGAGACCGCGAAAGAGGGGAGGGCAGGCCTCGAATTTGGAGCCGGTGTGCCCGGGACGGTCGGCGGCTCCGTGTTTGGCAACGCAGGGGCCTTCGGCCGGGAGGTCAAGGATTGCCTCACAAGCGTCACCATCCTGACGCCGACAGGCGAGCGCCAGGTTCTCTCCAACTCCGACTGCCATTTTGGCTACCGCAACTCGACGTTCAAGTCGGAACAACCGGGCTGCGTGATTGTCCAGGCGAGCTTCGTCACAAGTCCCGACGGCCCGGAGCGAATCCGCGAGCGGATCAAGCAGGTGCAGAAGCACCGGCGCGATACCCAGCCGATTGAAAAGAGGAGCCTGGGAAGCACGTTCAAAAACCCGCCCGGGGATTCGGCGGGACGGCTGATCGAAGCCAGTGGCCTGAAGGGCCACCGCGTTGGTGGGGCCGAAATCTCTCGAAAGCACGCTAATTTCATCGTCAATCTCGGAGGGGCTAGCGCCGATGACGTGCTAGCCTTAATGGCCGAAATGCGCGAGCGGGTCCGCGAGCGCTTCGGTATCGATCTGGAGCCCGAGGTCCGGGTGATGGGCGCGGCATGAGCCGAACCAGAATTGGGGTGCTCTTTGGAGGGCGCTCCACGGAGCACGAAGTCTCCATCCTCTCGGCCCGCTCGATCATCTCCGCTCTGGATCCAGAGCGCTTCGAAGTCATCCCACTCTATGTCGACCGGACGGGCCGCTGGCTGGTGGGCACGTCGCTGGCTGAATTGACCAACGCCCAGGATTCGGGTGCCTACGTTTACCTTCCACCTGACCCGACCCAGCGCTCACTCGTGCGCGCCGCCGAGGCGGATTCAACCGGGCCCGGATTGCCCCGGCTCGATGTGGTCTTCCCCGTTTTCCACGGTCTGAACGGCGAGGATGGAACGATCCAGGGGGTTCTCGAGCTCGCCAATGTGCCCTACGTTGGATCGGGAGTACTTGGCTCGGCGCTTGGCCTGGACAAGATCTATATGAAGCGAGCCTTTCAGGCGGTGGGGCTGCCGGTGGTCGACTACCTGTCGGTTACCCGCCGGCAGTTCGAAGAGGATGCAGACTCCTTCGTTAAAGAGGTGGAGACCCGGCTCGGCTACCCGTGCTTCGTTAAATTCGCCAACTCCGGTTCAAGCGTGGGGACCTCAAAGGCTCATAACCGCGGTGAGCTACTGACGGGGCTGCGATTGGCGGCGGGCTTCGATCGGAAGTTGCTGGTCGAGCGTGGCGTAGAGGCGCGTGAGCTCGAGATCAGCGTGCTGGGAAATGACACGCCCGAGGCTTCGGTTGTCGGCGAAGTAGTGCCGATTCGCGAGTTCTACGACTACGAGGCCAAGTACCTCGATGAGGGCTCGAGGTTGATCATCCCCGCAGAGATTCCAGCTAACCTCAGCGACCAGATGCGCGCGATGGCAGTCCAGGCCTTTCAAGCCGTTGATGCGGCCGGCATGGCGCGGGTCGATTTCTTCCTCGAGCGCGGTACCGATCGCGTCTATCTCAACGAGGTCAACACCATCCCCGGTTTCACTCAGATCAGCATGTATCCCAAGTTGTGGGAGGCTTCGGGTTTGCCCTACCAACGGTTGCTCGAGCGGCTGGTCGAGCTCGCCATCGAGCGCTTCGAGGACAAGCAACGGTCGCAGACGGCGATCGATACCCGGCTGCTCCGCGAGGCGGAGGCATGACGGTCAGCACCCTGGAGAAGCGGCGCCGGGCGAGCGCGGGTGCCAGGGCTCCGGAGCAGCTATCGGGTGGCCGAGGCTGGATCTGGGCGATGCTCCAGCTGGCGCTGATCGGTGTCGAGGCGTTTGCACTTCTTTTCCTTCTAGCCCAACCCGCCTTTCTCCCACGTCATGTAGAGATAAGCGGAGTCTCGCACCTCCAGGCGGCGGACATACGCCAGGCACTCGCTCTCAGTCCTGATCGCAACGTCTTCTTTCTCAGCCAGTCGGGCCTGGAAGGGCGCCTGGAGAGGCTTCCCTGGGTCCGCGCGGCCACGGTGACGGTCGCCTTGCCGGGACAGGTCACGGTGCGGGTTTCGGAATGGCAACCGAATGCCGTCCTGCAGGTGGGTGAGGCGACTTTCTATGTCAACGATAGAGGCGCTATTCTCGAGCCGGCCGCCGAGGCCAAAGGTCTGACCGTCATCGACCGGCCAGATTTCGGCCCGGTTAGATCTGGGGACCAGGCGATCACGCCCGAACTCCTGTCCATGGTGCGCCAGATGCAGGCCGCTTTCCCAGGCGCGTTCAAGGTTTCGCTGACCGCCTTCGAGCTGAACCGCCGTGATGTTCTGACCGCTCATACGGACCGCGGCTGGGCAATCATCTTCGGCCAGATGACAAGCGTCGAGGAGCGGGCCGGGCTGGAGTCCAAGCTGGCAGCGCTTCGGGCGCTTCAGACACGCGTGGACCTCACCTCGGCAGCCATCGACTACATCAACCTGATGAATCCGGGAGCACCTGCGGTTCAAATGCTTTCCCGACCACGGTGAGGTTACCTGCCGGCGGCTCGCGCGAGGCGCTCTGGCTGGTCGGCGCCGTCGTGGTCTTCGCCGTGCTTGGAATCTTTGTCGGGCTCAATGCCCCGGTGCAGATACCGCCTGGGTATGCGCGCTACACAGCGGTCATGATCCTGGCGGCCCTCGATTCCGTACTGGGAGCGGTCAAGGCCTGGCTCAATGGCAACTTCGAGAACAAGGTCTTCATCTCGGGGCTGCTCGTGAACTCGCTGGTGGCGGGCGGGCTAACCTATCTCGGCGACAAGCTCGGGGTAGAACTCTACTTCGCCGCGATCGTCGCCTTCGGCGTCCGCATCTTCGACAACCTGGCCGTGATTCGCCGCCACATCCTTTAAGCCCTTACTCGAGGTAACTGACACGGGCGCATGCGGCGGCCCGGTGTCCTCGACACGGGCGCATGCGGCGGCCCGGTGTCCTCGACACGGGCGCATGCGGCGGCCCGGTGTCCTCACGCGGGCCCCTCGCCGCCGCAGGAGCGGCAGGCTCGGGATGCCCTGGCGAGGACGGCCGCCGCGCGCCCTAAGCTAAAGCCGCGGCCTGCGGCCGCGGGCCCCGAGCTCAGGCTGGGGCTCCAGGTGGCGGGTACCGCCAAGTTGTGTTGTCACTGGGCTGGCGGCACACTATAATGTGGTTCCAAGCGTTCCAGCCAACGTTCCAGGAAAGGTTTTTGCCCCGATCTAAATACGTCACAGCACTCGACATCGGCACAACCAAGATCTGCTGCGTGGTCGGCGAGCCGACCGAGCGCGGGATCAACATCCTTGGCGTCGGCGAATCTCCCTCTGACGGCCTCCGACGCGGCGTGGTCGTCAACATGGAAAAGACCGTCAAGGGCATTACCCAGGCGGTAGAGGCCGCGCAGCGGATGTGCGGCCACAAGGTCGAATCTGCCTATGTGGGGCTGGCCGGCACCCATGTGTTGAGTCAGAACAGTCGAGGCGTAATAGCCGTGGCGCGCTCCGATCGGGAGATCGGTCAGGACGATGTCAGCCGCGTGATCGACGCAGCCCGCGCCGTCTCGGTGCCGAACGACCGGGAAATCATCCACGTGGTGCCGCGCGGCTATGTCGTCGACGGACAGGAGGGGGTCAAGGATGCGGTCGGCATGTCAGGTGCGCGTCTCGAGGTGGAAACGCACATCATCACCGGGTCCCTGACCGCGGTCCAGAACGTTGTCAAGTGCGTCCATCAGTCGGGAATGAGCGTGGAGGACCTCGTGGTCCAGGTGCTGGCGTCGGCGGAGGCCGTCGTCAATGACAACGAACTGGAACTGGGCGTCGCCGTGGTCGACATCGGCGGCGGAACCACTGACGTGGCCCTCTTCACCGATGGCAGCGTCACGCACACCGCCGTCTTACCCGTGGGCGCGGCTCATGTGACCAACGACGTGGCGATCGGCCTGCGTACGACGCTGACCGAGGCGGAAATGCTGAAAGTCAACTACGGCCACGCGATCCCGTCCTGCATCCCCAGGGAGGAGATGGTGGAACTGCATCAGATCGGCCAGGACCGTGCCCAGGTAGTCCCTAGGCGCCATCTCGCCGAGATCATCGCGCCGCGCGCCCGGGAGATTCTGGACATGATCCGGCTCGAGATGCGGCGGGGTGGCCACGACGGCTTCCTGCCGGCAGGAGTCGTCTTCACCGGGGGTGGCTGCCGGTTGCTCGGGTTCACCGAAGCGGCTCAGTCCGTTCTCGACCTGCCGGTGCGGATTGGGGCACCGGCTCAGTTCAGCGGGATGACCGACCAGGTGACGGGACCTGCGTACGCGACCGCGATCGGTCTCCTGCGCTGGGGTACCAAGCTGAGGCACCAGCAGAACGGACACGTTCCCGCCGGCGCATCGGCCGCTTACTCACGAACGGTTCGCTGGCTCCGAGATTTCTTTTAGGAAGGAGGCCGTATGGACATTGACGACCAGCTGCAAATGAAGGGCCTGTCTTCCCAACGACCGGCCAACTCGATGAATTACTCCGGGGGCCAGGACTCGAGGCCACCGGCGGAGCGGTTCGTTAGGGCGCGCCTCGAGCGCGACAAGGAGGATGGAAGAATGCGTGAGGCTGATCGCACGCTCGAAGGGAATGCACGGATCAAGGTAGTCGGCATTGGCGGCGGCGGCAGCAACGCGGTTAACCGGATGATCCGCTCCAAGCTGCGCGGCGTCGAGTTCATCGCCATCAACACCGATCTCCAGGCACTGGCACATTCCGAAGCCCAGACCAAGATGAATATCGG
Organism: Candidatus Dormiibacterota bacterium; assembly: GCA_036403615.1. Classification (GTDB taxonomy): domain Bacteria; phylum Chloroflexota; class Dormibacteria; order CF-121; family CF-121; genus JALYYC01. The sequence continues at coordinate 7,916 of DASWQQ010000193.1, forward strand.
CAAGAAGCTGACGCGCGGGCTCGGTGCCGGCGGAAATCCGACGATCGGTCGCGAGGCCGCGGAGGAAAGTCAGCAGGAGCTCTCAGAGTTGCTGCAGGGTGCGGACATGGTCTTCCTGACGGCCGGTATGGGCGGTGGGACCGGTTCGGGCGCGGCACCTGTGGTGGCGGAGATCGCTCGCAACAATGGTGCGCTCACCATCGGCGTGGTGACCAAGCCCTTCACGTTCGAGGGCACCCGTCGCCGCGCGATTGCCGAGGAATCAGCGACAACCCTGCGCGAGAAGGTCGACACACTGATCATCATTCCGAACCAGCGTCTCCTCGACGTTACCGACAAAAAGGTTCCTTTCACGGAGGCCCTCAAAATCGCCGATGACGTCTTGCGCCAGGGCGTGCAAGGTATCTCCGACCTGATCGTTCAGCCCGGTCTGATCAACCTGGATTTCGCTGACGTCAAGGCTGTAATGTCCGGCCAGGGCGCGGCCCTGATGGGGATCGGCTTTGGGAGCGGCGACCAGCGGGCCGCCGACGCCGCGCGTGATGCCGTCGCCAGTCCTCTGCTGGAGACCTCAATAGATGGTGCCCGGGGGATCCTCTTCAACATCACCGGCGGTACGGATCTGACACTCCACGAGGTCAACGAGGCGGCAGAGATTGTCCGCGCGGCGGCCGACAAAGACGCCAACATCATCTTCGGCACTGTCATCGACGAGAAGATGTCAGGCGAGATCAAGATCACGGTCGTCGCCACCGGCTTCGTAAGTGGCAATGAGTCGGACCGCGAGATGGTCGAGCAATACACTCGCCCCGCGCCGGTCGAGGAAGTGCCGGCGTACAAGGGCTTCGATCCCGCCAACCTCGACATCCCCGCGTTTCTTCGCGGTCGCCGCTAACCTGCGCAAGGGGCGCCCCCTTCCCGCCCCTTGCGTTCTTACCTCGGGGAGGCTTCCCTATAAAACGGTCGGGCTGCGCTCTGGCGCAGACCGACACGCGCCGCAGGCGAGCTTTAGCGTAGGGCGCGCGGTTGCCCGTCCAAGCAAGGGCAACCCGAGCCGTGCCGCTTCTGCGGCCGCGAGGGGCCCGGCGAGGACACCGGGGCAACTGCATGCGCCCGTGTTAAGTCAGCTTGGTAGCAGGCGGGCCCACAACATGTGGGATACTAGCCCGGTATGAATTGCCCATATTGTGGTCATGACGACCTCAAAGTGGTCGATTCGCGCGACTCAGATACCGGTGAGTCGATCCGGCGGCGCCGCGAGTGCCTCGAGTGCACCAAGCGGTTCACAACCTACGAGCGGATCGAGGCGGTTCCGCTCTACGTCATGAAAAAGGACGGGCGCCGCGAGGACTTCGACCGGCAGAAACTCTTTTCCGGGCTGATGAAGGCAACTACCAAACGGGAGATCTCTCCCAGCGCAGTCGAGCGGGTGGTGGATGAGATCGAGGCTGAACTACGTACCCGCGGTAAGGTCGAGATTCCATCGCGAGAGGTGGGAGAGCTGGTCATGGACAAGCTCAAAGGCATGGATGAGGTGGCCTACATCCGCTTCGCTTCCGTCTACCGCTCCTTCATGGACCTCCAGGAAGTAAAACACGAGATCGACCAGCTCCTGAGCCGAGAAAAGCGGGGCTGAGTCATCGGCGCCCTCGAGGTCGCGGCGGTCGTTTCTGTAGCGACCTTTCCAGTGCGCCACGGTTTCACCACGAGCGCGCTGGGATCTATGGGTCTCACCGGCTCGACCGATCCCGATGCCGTCATGAGACGGCGCGAGGAACTGGCGCGGCAGCTTGACTTCGATCCGGGGCGAGCGCTCTGGACGGTGCAGGAACACGGTGCTCACGTGCGGGCGTTCAATAGAGCCGCGCCGGAAGGCGGCCAATGCGTGCTGGCGACGGACGCGCTGGCGACGGATGTTTCCGGACAGGCGCTGCTGACGTACCACGCCGACTGTTACCCAATCCTCTTTTTCGACCGAGAGCGTGGTGTTGTCGGCGCCGCCCATGCAGGATGGCGTGGCTGCCTGGCCGGGGTGGCCATTCAGGCCGTCCAGGCGATGCACCTTGCCTACTCCAGCAGGCCTGAAGCGCTGGAAGTGCTGATCGGACCCGGAATCTGCGGCCGCTGCTACCCGGTGGGGAACGATGTTGCCGACCAGTTCATCAGGCGCTTTGGGCGCGAGTCGCTCTATTTGCAAAGGCAGGGCTCCGATCATCGACTGGACCTCGCCGCCGTGATTCGGCTGCAATTGGAAGATGAGGGGGTTCAGCCTGCCGCCATCACGGCGACCGGTTGGTGCACGAGGGAGGATGCTCGCTGGTTCTCGCACCGGGCAGGACGAGCCGGTCGGTTCCTCGCCGCCATCGTCGCTCCCTGATGGACCAGTTGCCGGTCAGCGCAAACCTGGCGCGTATTCAATCCGTCGTCGCCGCGTCCGCGGGCCGGGTGGGACGGGACCCGGATGGGATCACCCTGGTCGCGGTGACCAAGGGCATGGCTGCTGAACGTGTACGCGAAGGCATCGGCGCGGGGCTGAAAACGCTCGGCGAGAACCGGATCCAGGAGGCGCTGCCGAAGATCGAGGAGGTTGGCGCTGCCGGGATCGAATGGCACCTGATCGGACATCTCCAGCGCAACAAGACCCGATTCATCGAGGGAAACTTTCAGATGGTTCAATCGATAGATAGCCTGGAACTCTTAGAGGCGCTGGACCGGCGGCTAACGAATTCGCTGGAAGTTCTGATCGAGGTCAACGTGGCAGATGAGCCACAAAAGACAGGTGCCACCACTTCTTCCGTCCTGGAAATAGCCAGGGCCACGATCGGAACCAGGCACCTGCGGCTTCGCGGTCTGATGACGATCGCGCCCCAATCCCCACATCCGGAGCTCGCTCGACCGGTATTCAAGCGCCTTGCTTCAGTTAGCCGCGAGCTGGCAGAACGCCTCCAGGTTCCCCTGCCGGTCCTCTCCATGGGTATGACCGACGACTACGCGGTCGCGGTCGAGGAGGGAAGCACCATGCTACGATTGGGCCGCGCCATCTTTGGATCGCGTTGAATTCAGTGCAGACCGTCATCAGCTACCTGCACACCTTCGCCCAGGTCCTGGTTTACCTCTATATATGTGCCATCGTCGCACGGGCGGCCGCATCCTGGTTCGTCCGTGATTTCAGGGGCGCCCTGATGGCCTTTCTGGTCGACGTCACGGAGCCGGTACTGGCTCCGCTCAGGCGGATCATACCTACGGGCCGGGGGATCGACTTCTCGCCGATGATCGCCATCGTGGTGCTCTACGTGCTGGGCCAGTTCCTCGCCTGATTCTCACCAACTAGAATTGGCGACCATGTTTGCGGAAGTGTCGACACGTGTCAACTTTCCGGAGCTCGAGGCAAACGTGCTGGGCTTCTGGAAAGAGCGGGACATCTTCCATCGCAGCCTGAAACAGCGTGAAGGACGACCGCCGTTCGTCTTCTACGAGGGGCCGCCCACCGCAAACAATATGCCCGGGATCCATCACCTGCTGGCGCGAGCCCTGAAAGACCTGTTTCCGCGCTACAAAACGATGCGTGGCTTCTATGTCGACCGCAAAGCGGGCTGGGATACCCACGGGCTGCCGGTTGAGATCGAGGTGGAGAAACAACTCAAGTTCACCGGCAAGCAGGACATCGAAAAGTATGGCGTCGAAGCCTTCAACAAGCTGTGCCGGGAAAGCGTCTTCAAGTACATCGACCAGTTCGCGGCCATCACCGAGCGGATGGGCTACTGGGTTGACCTGGACCAGGCTTACCGAACCCTGGACACCACCTACATGGAAAGCGTCTGGTGGATCCTCAAACAGATCTGGGACAAGAAGCTGCTCGTGCAAGGCTTCAAGGTCGTTCCATATTGCCCGAGGGACCAGACGCCCCTTTCCAGCCACGAGTTGGGGCTGGGCTACCAGGACGACGTCGAGGACCCGTCCGTCTACGTCAAGTTCGAGTTGGAAGACGAGCCGAGAACCTATTTCCTCGCCTGGACAACCACCCCCTGGACGCTGCCGGGCAATGTCGCGCTCGCCGTCGGGCTGGACATCCCCTATGTCCGGGTCCGCCAGGGGGAGGACCGGCTGATCCTGGCAAAGGCACGTTTGTCAGTGCTCGATTCGCCCTACGAGGTCGAGGCCGAAGTCGATGCCCGCAGCCTGCTGGGCAAGCGCTACAAGCCGCTCTACCGTTACCTGATGCCCGAGAAGCCCGCCTTCTTCGTGGTTGATGCTGATTTCGTCTCTGTGGAGGATGGAACGGGAATCGTCCACACCGCCGCGGCCTATGGCGTCGACGACCTCGAGCTGTGTCTCAGAAAAGGGATTCCGGTGAGGCACGTGGTCGATCTGCAGGGAAAGTTCCGTCCCGAGGTGGAGCCCTTTGCCGGGCTCTTCGTAAAAAAGGCGGATCCTCGGATCATTGAGGACCTGCAGAGTCGCGGTTTGATGTACCGAGCCGAAACCATCCGGCATACCTACCCGTTCTGCTGGCGGTGCGGTACCCCGCTTCTCTATTACGCGCTGACCTCCTGGTTCATCAAGACGACTGCCGTCAAAGATCAACTGATTCGAAACAACCGCCAGGTCAACTGGGTGCCCGCCTTCGTGGGGGCAGGCCGGATGGGGAACTGGCTGGAGACCCTGGTTGATTGGTCGCTCTCGCGCTGGCGCTACTGGGGAACGCCCCTCCCGGTGTGGGTATGCGAGGAGTGCGGCGAGCAGCGCTGTGTCGGGTCGGTGGCCGAACTGGGATTGACCGTCAAGGATGATCTGCACCGGCCCTACATCGACCGGGTGACGCTGCCCTGCGAGAAATGCGGTAAGACGATGCGGCGAGTGCCCGACCTGATCGACGTCTGGTTCGATTCGGGGAGCATGCCGGTTGCCCAGCATCACTACCCATTCGAGAACAAGGAGCTCTTTGCCGAGCGGTTCCCGGCTGACTACATCGCCGAAGGACTTGACCAGACGCGCGGTTGGTTCTTCAGCCTGCTCGCGATAGGCACGATACTTTTTGACCAGCCTGCTTTCAAGAACGTGATCGTCAACGGGACGGTGCTTGACAAGCAGGGACGGAAGATGAGCAAGTCGTTAAAGAACTCAGTTGATCCGCTCGAGGTCATGAGCAAGTTCGGGGCCGACGCCACCCGTTGGTACTTCTTCTCTGCGGTGGCAATCGGCAATGATTACCGCTTCGACCTATCTGCGGTCCAGGACGTGGTGCGCCGCTTCTTGCTGATTCTCTGGAACACCTACAGCTTCTTCGCCAACTACGCACGGCTGGACGGGTTCCAACCTGAGGCTGAACCCGTGGCCGTCTCAGAGCGGGCTTCCCTCGATAGGTGGCTGCTCGCAGAGCTTGGAGCCACCATCGCGGACGTCGAGAAGTCAATGGAGTCCTACGACCCGCCGACGGCCGCCAGGCGACTTGAAGGCTTTGTCCTGGATTTATCCACCTGGTACGTACGGCGCTCTCGCCGCCGCTTCTGGAAATCCGAATCGGACCAGGACAAAAAGAGCGCTTACCAGACCATGTACCAGGTGCTGGTTCAACTGAGTCAGCTTCTGGCGCCCTTCATGCCCTTCCTCTCGGAAACGATCTACGGAAATCTCGCCGCCGGCAAGGCCGGTATGCCGGAAAGCGTGCACCTTTGTGACTGGCCAACCGCGCCATCGGAGTGGGCCGACGAGGAGCTGCGCCATGAGATGGCAACGGTGCGACGGCTGGTGGCGACTGGGCTGGCCGCCCGCAACGCCGCCGGGATCAAGGTCCGTCAGCCCTTGCGGGGCGTGCAAATCGCTGACCGGCCGTTGCGCCCGGAGCTCGAAAATATCCTTCTCGAGGAGTTGAATATCAAGAGCGCTACCTATAACGGCGAGGGCGGATCGCTGACTCTCGACACGGAGATCAACGAGGAGTTGAAGCTGGAGGGGTTGGCGCGAGATTTGGTACGCAAGATCCAGGAACTGCGCAAGCAATCCGGCTTTTCGGTCGAGGATCGGATTCAGCTCTACTACGAGGGTGACGGTGCCCTGGTGCAGGTGCTCGAACGCTGGCGTGATTTCATCGCGACTGAAGTTCTTGCAAAATCGATCGCTCGAGGCCTGGCGCCGGATGGCGCATCGGCGATAACCCTGCGCATCGAGCAGCATGAGCTGACGGTGGCCGTCGTGCGGGTGGGACAAGCTGCGTAAGGCAGGCAGGTACGCCATCCTGGCGTTGATCGCGGCGGTGGTGATCGCGGTGGATCGGGTAACCAAGCTGTTTGTCGAGCGTCACTTCGGCGTCGGCTACGGGCCTCGCCAGATCGTCGACCACGTTCTCTTTCTAACAGTCACAAGAAACCGCGGAGCTGCCTTCGGGCTCTTCCAGAACTTTACCCTCGGTTTTCTCGCGGTTTCCGTGGTCGTGCTGATCGGCATCCTTATCTATTACTGGTGGCTGCCGGCGGGGGATTGGCCGGGCCGAGTCGGACTGGCACTGGTCTTCGGAGGAGCCCTCGCGAACGCCTACGACCGGCTGGTCAAAGGCTCGGTGGTTGATTTCATCCAGCTACCGCACTTTCCAATCTTCAATGTCGCCGATTCGTCCATCTCCGTCGGAGTTGCGATCCTGGTGCTCGGTGGCATCATCGGAACCGGCCGTTCAAGGCGGACTTGATCGAGTCACCGCCCCACCTGGTGACGGCCGCGGCGGCGCGACTCGACCAGTACCTTGCCGCGCTGCTTCGCGACCTCAGCCGTACCCGGGTGCAGCAATTGATCGAGGACGGCCACGTGCAGCTGAACGACGGGCCGGCTCGCGCCGGCTCGCGGCTTCGGCCCGGCGACCGGCTCAGCTGGCAGCTGCCCCCCGTGGTCGCCACCACGCTGCTCCCGGAGGCGATGGACCTGCGTGTTCTCTTCGAAGACCGGGACCTCCTGGTGATAGACAAACCGGCCGGTCTGGTGGTCCACCCCGGGCCGGGCCATGCGACCGGCACCCTTGTTCACGGCTTGCTGGCCCGCGGGCCCGGCTGGTCGTCGATCGGCGGCGTGGAGAGACCTGGCATCGTGCACCGGCTCGACCGCGACACATCGGGCGTGATGGTGGTTGCTAGAAACGATGAGAGTCACCGCAAACTGGCCGCCCAGCTTCAACAACGAACGATGACGCGGCAATATCGAGCCATCGCCGTCGGCGAGCTACCCGACGCTCGTGCCAGGATCGAGGCTGCCGTCGGCCGGGATCCAAAGCACAGGCAACGTATGGCGGTTGTTGCCGACGGGCGAGCCGCCGTGACCGAGCTTCAACGGCTCGAACTGGTTGCTGGGCATTCCCTCCTCCGGGTCAGCCTCGGTACCGGTCGGACGCACCAGATACGAGTTCACCTTGCTTACATCCGGCATCCGGTGCTGGGCGATCCAATTTACGGGCGGCGCTCCCCGCTGATAGCGAGGCCGGCGCTGCACGCCGAGGTCCTAACATTGCTTCACCCGCGCAGCGGGCAGTCGATGAGCTGGAGCACCCCTCCACCTGAAGACTTCGAAGCAGCGTGGCGCGAAGTTTCGACCCGTACAATGCGGTGAACATGCGGCACCCCCGGCCCGGGCTACTGATCGTGATC
>DASWQQ010000194.1:0-4652 GCA_036403615.1 Candidatus Dormiibacterota bacterium
ATGAACTTCCCGTCTCGTGGTGAGCGGCTGTCCGCAACCACCAGCCGGTAAAAGGGGTGCTTCTTTGCACCAATGCGACGCATACGAATCTTGACTGACAAGTGAACCTCCTGGCCTCAGCCTTTGAGTAGTTGCGCGGGATCGATGGGCAGCCCGCGGATCCTCTTCCCCTTCCCCATCTGTTTCATCATCTGCTGCATCTGTTGAAAGCCCTTGAGCAACCGGTTGACGTCCGCGATATCGGTCCCGGACCCGCGAGCGATGCGGCGTCGCCGGCTGCCGTTGATCGTTTCCGGCCGGTCACGCTCGGCCGGCGTCATCGAGAGAATGATCGCCTCCATCTCTTTGAGCTGGTCGTCAGTCGGTAGTGCTCCGGCGAGGTTCTTGATCTTCCCCGCTCCCGGGAGCATTCCAATCAGGCCCTCGAGCGGACCCATTTTCTTCACTTGTTTCAGCTGCTCCATGAAATCGGTCAGGTTCAGCTGCCCTGCCCGCAGTTTGCGCTCCATGTCCCGGGCCTGGCCTTCGTCCACGTGCTCCTGGGCTCGCTCGATCAGTGTGAGAACGTCGCCCATGCCCAGGATCCTCGAGGCCATCCGATCGGGGTAGAAGACCTCGAGATCGGTGAGCTTCTCACCGACGCCGATGAACTGGATCGGGCAGGCCGTCACCGCCCGCAGGGAAAGCGCTGCACCGCCGCGCGCGTCGCCGTCGAGCTTGGTGAGGATCGCCCCGGTCAGTGGCACCGTTTCCTGGAAGGCGGTGGTCACGTTAACCGCCTGCTGTCCGGTCATGGCGTCGAGTACGAGCAGCCGCTGCTGAGATGGGACAGCCTCGACGATCTGCTTGAGCTCGAGAAGAAGGTCGGCATCCACCTGCAGCCGGCCGGCCGTATCGACGATGATCACGTCCGCGTTGACGCGGCGGGCCTCCTCTAGCGAGGTCCGAGCGATCACAATCGGATCGGTTCCACGCGGGGCAAAGGAGGGCGCGTTGATGCTCTTGGCCAGGATCTCGAGCTGCTCCATCGCCGCCGGGCGGCGGACATCGGTCGACACGAGCAGAGGGCGATGGCCTTCGCGACGGGTGAACAGCGCGAGCTTTCCGGCCGCAGTGGTCTTGCCGGCGCCCTGGAGTCCGGCCAGGACTATGACTGTGGGCGGCGTTGCCGCGTAGTTCATAGGTTGCCTTTCGCCAAGCAAAGCGATCAGCTCCTCATGGACTATCTTGACCAGCTGCTGGCCCGGAGTGAGACTTTCCATCACCTCGACGCCGACGGCCCGGTTTCGGATCCGGGCCACGAAGTCGCGCGCGACCTTGTAGTTGACGTCCGCCTCGAGAAGAGCGAGCCGTACCTCACGCAGCCCGGCATCGACGTCCGCCTCGCTCAGCTTGCCGCGCCCGGTCAGCTTCTTGAGTGCAGCGTCGAGACGCTCGGTCAGGGAGTCAAACATTTCGTTCCCTTAAAAGCCCGAGTTTTTTCTCATAACCATCCAGGTTCGCAGCGGTTCGCCGGACCACGTCGTAGACGGCCGTCCGACTCACTTGCTCACGTTCGGCGATCTCGCCGTATGACCAGTCCTCCTCCCAGGCCAGGTGGAGGATGCGACGCTGGTGGTCGGTGAGGAGCGCGCCGTAGAGGTCGAGAAGCCGGAGCCGTTTCTGGCGCTGCCGCGTTCTGTCAAGCATTGGGCCTTGACAGTATAGGGTCAGCGCCTCGGCAAGCGCTCCTCCTCGTTGTTGAGTACGAATTGAAGCAGCCAGAGGACGCCGCCGACGACCGCTGCCAGCGCGGTCAACCCGAGGATGCCGATGGCGATGGCAATGAGGATGGTGACTACGGCTCGTCCTCACCCGGGTCAGCAACCCGTTCGTCCTGAAGCACCTCCATTGCGCGGCCCGCCTGTTCGCGCGGCACCCAGAGGTCGACTGCGGCGTAGCCCCCCACGCTAACGGGCTCGACCGCGGCCAGCGCCTCGTGGCGGAGGTAAACGGTGATACCCGCCGCCTCGAGAACCGCCTTCCACAGGTCGGCTTCTGGGAGGCCACCGGCGGTTACGAGCTTGACGAACGGGTTGGGGTTAGCGGCGGTCACGGTCATCCTCCATCTGGAGCAAGGCGCGAAGATACTCGTTTGCGTCGAAGCGATTGAGATCGTCGAGGGTTTCACCGATTCCAACCAGCTTGACCGGGACGCGAAGTTCTTCCTCGATATTAAGCACGACGCCCGCCCTGGCCGAGCCGTCCATCTTGGTCACTACCAGGCCCGTCAGCCCGATGGCCTCCTGGAACACCTTGACCTGCTGCGCCGAATTCTGGCCGATGTGAGCGTCGAGCACCGCCAGCACCTCCTGGGGCGCGCTCGGATCCAGGCGTTCGATCACGCGGCGGACCTTACGCAACTCCTCCATCAGGTCGGTACGTGTATGGAGCCGGCCGGCGGTGTCGACGATGACGACGTCGTACCTGCGCGCCCGCGCCGCCTGGATGGCATCGAAGGCGACGGCGCCCGGGTCGGCGCCCGCTTGATGGGCGACAACGTCAACGCGGGCACGTTCGGCCCAGCGCCTCAGCTGATCGGTCGCCGCCGCCCGGTACGTGTCGGCTGCCGCCAGCAGCGGCCTGTGTCCCTCAGTGGCCAGCAGGTGGGCCAGCTTGCCGATCGTCGTAGTCTTACCCGAGCCATTGACGCCAACCACCAGGATCACGGCTGGATTGCCCTTGAGATTCAGATCGCGCGCGCGCTCGCCCATCTGAGCCTGGAGGATCTCTCTGAGGAATGTGAGCGCGTCGGCCGGGGAGCGCAGATGCGCCCCCGCCGCCTGCTCTCGGAGCGATTCCACGACGCGTGCCGTGGTCGAAACACCGGCGTCGGCCGCGATCAAGGTTGCTTCCAGATCGTCCCAGAAGTTCTCGTCCAGTGCCGCCCGGCCGAAAACCTCCTTGAGGTCGGCGACGTAGGAGCGACGTCCCGACTCGAGGCTTTGCGAGAACCGCTTCCAGAACCCGCGCTGAGCGCTCTGGTCCTGCGGTGACTCAGGCGGTCCGCTCACCGACCGGCATCAGCGCATCGTGCTCCATCCGGACCGAGACAATCCGGGAGATGCCGTGCTCGCCAAGCGTGACGCCGTAGAGGACCTCAGCCTGCGCCATTGTTGAGTGATTGTGGGTCACGATCAGGAACTGCTGGTCCCGCGACAACCGCTTCAAAACCCGGTTGAAGCGCATCACATTGGCATCGTCCAGAGCGGCATCGACCTCATCCAGAACATAGAAGGGGCTCGGGTTCACAGCCTGGAGAGCGAAGAGGAAGGCAAGCGCTGTAAGGGCCCGCTCGCCTCCCGAAAGAAGGGTTAGAGGTTGAAGCCTCTTGCCGGGGGTCTGGGCCAGGATCTCCACTCCCTCATCGAGGCGATTACCGGCGTCGCCGGCCTCCAGCCGCAGGGTGGCCTTGCCACCTTCGAACAGCTCGCCGAAGAATTCCTGGAAGTTGATGGCGACAGAGTGGAAGACGGTTCGAAACCGTTCGTCGATTTCGTTTTCGAGGCGTTCCCGGAGGTCCAGCAGCTGAGCGGTGGCTGCCTCGAGGTCAACCAACTGTGCAGCAAGGCTGTCGCACCGGTCGCGCACCTGACCCAACTCCTCCGGGGCAAGCAGGTTGACGGCTCCCATCCCATCCAGGCGGCGCTGCAGACGTGACACCTCCCGCTCAGTCTTCTGCCAGTCCACCTCGGGCATCCCCTCATCTTCTTCCAGCACCTGGCCATCCTGACGCAGTCCCAGGGCGCAACGCTCGACCTCGGCCTGTGCCGTTTCCGCGTCGATGGCAGCCGCCCCGACGGCATCGTCGGCATGAGCCAGCTCGACCTGAAGCTGCACGTTGCGTTGCTCGCCCGCCTGGACCTGGGCTTCTAGCGTCGCCAGCAGGTCGCCATCCGGAAGGATTGCCGACTCCAGTTCAGCGAGCTCAACCGTGAGTCCGGCGGCCGCGTTTAGCCACCGCGTGCACTCTTCCTCGAGCAGGAGTGGTTGGGCGGAAAGCTCTCGGGCGGCAGCCTCTCGCTGCGCCAGTTCATCGCCGTGAGCCCTGAAAACCTCCTCGGCGCGCAGCAACTGGCGCGTCAGGTCTTCCTGACGCTGCTCTGCCAGCGCCGTCCGCAGCTCCTTCTCCTGGCGCTGTCGGAGCGCTTCGTTGAGGCGGCGGGAGACTTCCGTGATCTCGTCCTCGAGACCAGCGTGGCTCGAGGTGAGCCGGGTAAGGGCTGAAGCAATCAGCTCCTGCCGCTCGATGAGTGTGCGCTGGGCGTCCTGCGCCTCAGCCAGCAATGCCAAAACCCTTGCGGATTGCGCCAGAAGCCGTGAGTCGTCCCTGTCTTCGAGTTCGAGGGCGGCCTGTGCCAGCGCGAGGGCGGCACGGGCCTGTGCCTCGGCGGCTCGAGCCACATCGGCCTCATGCACCAGTCGAAAGCGGCTTTCCACCAGCGCCTGCTGCCGCTCGCTAAGAAGGCCGTGCGCTTCCGCCGCCCGCCCCTGCGCCGCTTCGGCCGCCTCAAGGTCCGTCTCCGCGGCCCGCATCCGGGCCTGGACCTCCAATGATGCGTCTGCAAAGCTTCCCGCACGGTGGTAGGCGGCATTCAGCAGGTCACCGCCTG
>DASWQQ010000195.1:0-22054 GCA_036403615.1 Candidatus Dormiibacterota bacterium
ATTGACACCGACCCGGGCGCCTTCAACACCTGGCTGCTGGGTAACGGCGGTTATGTGAACGATGACCAGCTCGTCTGGGACTCGGTGAATCGATACACCGGCGGCCGTGTCCTATTCTCCGGCTGGTTGGGTGCCGACCTGGAAGCCATTCGTACCGAGCTCGAAGCGGGCCGGCCGGTCGTAGCCGAGGTCAGCCTCGGGGGGAACCAGCACTTCATCCTGCTCACCGGCGAGTCAACCGAGGGCGGACTGACCGCCAACGACCCCTGGTTTGGCGACGCGATCAACTTCAGCGAACGCTACGGTGACCCCGCGACCGGCATCCTCTCCATCAGGACCTTTATGCCGCAGGATCCGGGCGGACCGCGCGGCCACGGCCGCCTGAGCTGGATTGCCAATAGTGGAGCCGCCCTACATTTAGCGCGATAACCGGGGCACCTCCCCGCAGCGGCCAGCCCCGACGGTACTGGGGATATTTCTTTCTCAGGGCAATGACAGCCCGCGCCTGCTCGGCGCCGTCGGTTAGCACTCTCGCTTCTCCGCTTAGCGTCACCCACCAGAGCATCTGCCAGTCTTCTTCGTAGTGATCCACGAGCACAACCGCCTTCGGGTTGGCGAGCACGTTTTGCACCCGGCGAAGGCTGGTGGGGGAGCCTCGCTTGGGCTTCGCGTCAATCGCGTGGTAGACGGTCGATCGAAGGAGCACGAAACAAATCGGTACCAGCGCCGGCCGCGACCTATCGCTGGTCGCCAGGTGGGCGACGCGCGCCTGGTTGATCAGCCGCCGCAGGGAAGCGTCAATAAGGGCGATATCGACATAATCGCCTGAATGGCCTTGCTGCTGCGCGAAGCCGATGTCCGCGGCCTGGTCGACATCAACGACGCGCTCGAGGCACTCGACTCCGCCTTCCGCGAGCTCGCCGCCGGAGAGGCCAGCAACCAGCCGCGCCGTCGCGTGACAGGCAGCGGCACCACGCTTGCGATCATGTCCGCTGCCCTCCCCTCCCGGAATCTGCTTGGCTACAAGGCCTATACCGCGAGCAGGGCTGGGGCCCGCTTCTGGGTTCATCTCTTCGACGGCCACGACGGTGAGCGGCTCGCCGTGATCGAGGCGGACTGGCTCGGCGCACTTCGAACTGGCGCCGTTTCCGGCCTGGCGACCGGCGTACTCGCCAGAACCGACGCCGCCGTGCTCACCGTTTTCGGCGCCGGCCACCAGGCTCTGCCCCAGGCACTCGCGGTTGCGGCAGTCCGCCCGCTGGCGGAAATTCGCATCGTTAACCGGGACCCCGGCAGGGGCGCGAAGCTGGCAGAAGATCTGCGCCATCGACTGCCGCAGCTGCAGGTATTCGAGGCGGCAAGCGCTCGGGAGGCGGTCGCCGGCGCCGACATCATCACCACGGTTACCTCGGCGAGCGCACCGGTCCTGGCGGGCAGCTGGCTGCAGCCCGGGCAGCACCTGAACGCGGCCGGCTCGAACATGCCCGACCGGCGGGAGCTGGACTCGGTGGCCGTCGGCCGCGCCGACCTGGTAGTGGTCGATGACCTGCAAGCAGCTCGGCTTGAAGCCGGCGACCTTATCCTTGCCGGACTGGAGAAGCCTTCTGGCTGGGACCGCGTCCACTCCCTGGCCGAGCTGATCGCTGGTTCCGTCCGGCGCCGCCAGCCGTCCGACGTCACCCTCTTCAAATCGGTCGGGCTGGCCCTCGAGGACCTGGCCCTGGGAGCTGTCGTGCTGGAGCGAGCCAGAAAGCGCGGGCTGGGGGAGAACCTAATCCTTTAACCAAAATCGCCTTTGTGTTGACTTTTCTTGACAGTTGCCCTATATCCATTCGAGCAATCATGGGAGTTCGGGAATGGGCTGAGCTGCGATTGGTCGAAATGCTCGCTTCCCTCTGCGCCGTGGTGCTGCTGGTAGCCGGCCTGGCCGCCGGCCTGCCTTTCCTCCGCGAGCGCATTGCGGAGGTCTTCCTGTACAGCTTTTGCTGCCTGAGTGCCGTCCTGCTTCACGCGGCACTCGACCTCGGCCTTCGCGGCGTCCGCGGGCTGGCTCGAGCGGCATCCCGCAGGAGTCCCGCAACACCGTCCCTGGAACCCGCGGCCGCCTGACCGCCCAGCCCCCGCGGGGCGCCGGACTTGATATCGCGAATATCACAAAGAACCCATCGGTAATGCTAATATGCATCGGGTAGGTCATCGGCGGCTGTCCGGTCGCCAGTTTTCCAGGAGGAAGCCATGGGATATTTCAGAGGTGTTATGCACGGGTTGGTCATCGGCGGCGCGGTGGCGCTGATGTATGCCCCCAAGCCGGGTCGCCAGATGCGCTCGGATTTGAGTGAGAAGCTCGACCAGATGCGCGGACAGGTTCAGCCGGTCATCGACCAGGCGCAGGGTGTCGTCGAAACGGCCCGGCCGCAGGTCGAGCGTGGAATCTCGAAGGCCCAGCAGCAGGCCCAGAAGATTACGAACCGCGGTGGCAACAGCTCGAGCACGACGGCCTATGCCGGTCCTGCGAGCGTTGGCAGCGGCGGCGTTCCCGGCCCGGGCGTCTAAAGCGCCCGGCCGGCGGGCCCGGCATAAAATAATGTCGTGAGCACTGGCACCGAAGCGGTGGTCGTCGCCGGAGCGACGCGCACCGCGATCGGAAAGTTCGCCGGCTCCTTCAAAGACCTACCAACCTCAGATCTCGGGGCGGCGGCAATCCGCTCGGCGGTCGAGCGGGCAGGTATCGAGCCTGCGACGGTCGACGAAGTAATTCTTGGCTGCGTCGGCCAGGTGGGTGAGGACGCCTTCAATGCTCGCCTGGCGACCCTAAAGGCCGGTCTTCCAGAGAGCACGACCGCGTACAACGTCAACCGTCTCTGTGGTTCGGGGCTGCAGGCGATCAACAGCGCTGTCCACGAGATTCGCCAGGGCGAAGCCCAGGTCGTGGTCGCTGGCGGCAACGAGAACATGTCCATCCAGCCTTACCTGTTGCCGCGATCCCAGGTCGGCTGGCGCCTGGGGGAGGCGGCACTCATCGATGGGACGCTCTCACTGGTCACCGATCCCTTCGGCCGCTACCAGATGGGTTGCACCGCGGAGAAGGTCGCCGATCGCTACGGCGTTTCGCGCGAGAGCCAGGACGCCTTTGCGGCGGAGAGCCAGCGGCGGGCCGCCGTGGCGATCGCGCAGGGGCGCTTCACCGACCAGATCACGCCGGTCCAGATCCCACAGAGGAAAGGCGATCCGATCGTGGCCAAGGCCGACGAGCATCCAAGGGACGGAACCACGGCCGAATCGCTGGCACGGCTGAAGCCCGCCTTCCGCGAGGGCGGCAGCGTCACGGCCGGCAACTCATCCGGCATCAATGACGCCGGCGCTGCAGTCGTTGTCATGAAGAAATCGAAAGCTGATGAGCTCGGTGTCCGCGCCCAGCTGGAATGGGTGGCCGATGCGGTCGCTGCCATCAGCCCCGAGATCATGGGCGTTGCCCCGATCTTCGCCGTGCAGAACCTGCTTAAGAAAGTCGGAATGACGATCAACGACATCGACCTGATGGAGCTGAATGAAGCTTTCGCCGCGCAGGCGGTTGCCGTGATCCGCGAGCTGGAGATCGACCCCGAGAAGGTCAATCCCAACGGCGGTGCGATCGCCCTCGGCCACCCTGTCGGGGCCACCGGTGCGATCCTCACCGTCAAGCTCGCCTACGAGTTGCAGCGCCAGCAACTGGAGTGGGGCATCGTGACGATGTGCATCGGCGGCGGCCAGGGCATCGCCACCCTATACCGAAACCTGAACTAAGCAAAGCCACCGGCGCCGGGACGGCGATGAGCACGTGACGCGAGCGTCACCGGGGCGACTCCGGCCCGAATGAAACCGTTACCACTCGGCTTCAACGAAGGCCTCATGCGACTCGTTGTGCTGTTGTGCTTTCAAGACCGAGCGCATCGGTTATCGTGCTGGTCGTTCTCATCGGCACCGGATCCGTCACGGCGGTCCTGGACGGCGCGCGTCCGTCATCGGCTCTGAGCCTCAGGCCGTCGCCCACTCCCTCTAAATCCCCCGCGACCACACCTTCTCCCATCCCGACAGCCAGCGGCACGCCGACATCGACGCCCACGCCGACGCCGACACCAAGCCCGACAGCGGTTGAGTGCACCAACCAGGCGCAGCTGGCAGCCTGGAGCGATTCCCGGCTGGCCATGCTCACCATCGCGGTGCCCGTTTCAGAGTCGGCGCCCGGGGCCGCGCTGCCAGAAGTGCAGGCCGGAGCCGGTGGACTCCTCCTGTTCGGTTCATCGGCGCCATCCAATCTCGGTGCCCAGTTAGCCTCGGTCAAGGCGCAGGTACCCGGTCAGATCGGCCTGCTGGTGATGACGGACGAGGAGGGTGGCGGCATCCAGCGGATGGCCAACCTCGCCGGCTCCCTGCCGTGGCCGGCATGGATGGGCGCGAACTGGTCGCCCGCGCAAATCCAGAACGCTGTCGCCGCCGTCGGTCGAAACATGCTCGCCAACGGCGTCAACATGGACCTGGCGCCGGTGATCGATGTCGACGGTAGCAACGTGCCGCCGAGCGGCAACAACGCCGACGGCTGGCGATCCTTCAGCGGAAATACGGCTGTTGTCAGCCGCGACGGCGTCGCCTTCATGAGCGGTCTGAAGGCGTCCGGCGTAATCCCCGTGATGAAGCACTTTCCCGGTCTCGGTGGCTCCAGTGGCAACACCGATGTAGTCCTGGCTCACACGCTGCCCTGGTCGACGCTGCAGCAGGTTGCCATCCCACCGTTCGCGGCGGCCATCAATGCCGGCGCCCCGGCAATCATGGTCTCGAACGCCTCTGTTCCCGGATTGACGAGCCTGCCTGCGAGCCTCTCGCCGGCCGTCATGCACGAGCTCGAAGCGCTCAATTTTCACGGCCTCGTAATGACTGACTCCCTCTCCGCCGTGGCCATCTCGGCTGCCGGCTATTCCATGCCGGCGGCCGCCGTCCAGGCGATCAGGGCGGGAGCCGACATGGTCATGTTCGGCCTGCCGGCAACTACCGGGGAAACCGTCGCCCAGACCTTCGCCATCCGCTCGGCGATCGTCTCGGCGATTGCCAACGGCAGCCTGGCGCGTTCCAGGCTGATCGACGCCGACGCGGCCGTGCTCGCCTCCCGCAACGTCAACCTCTGCGCCTAGACAAAACCGAAAAACGCCATCCAGCCAGCCCGGCACCCCTTTGAGATCCAGCGAGAGAAGCCCCTGGTAGCACGTTATACGGGCGTGTACCGGCTGACTACCCGTCCTGTGATCCTGGCCGCCACCGTGCTTTTCGGCTTTCTGGCCCTCGCCCGCTCGGGCGTACTCGCCACCATCGTGGTACTTGCATTCGGCCTGGTCGCGGCAGTTGTGCTCCCCCGCCGTGCCGGGCGGAGGGCATCCACCTTTGCCGCGGGACGGGGCAAGGGGTGGACGCCGTCGGTGCAGCATGCCGAGCTACCGGCCCCTGCCGACGATCCGGTGATCGAATTCAGTCAGCCCTCAGTCGAGCAATTCACCGGGCACTTACCGCCCCTTTCGCACCTCGACTTGAGCTCCGGTCTGCGAGGTCAACTCGACGGCTTCGCGCTGGGCCGCGCAAAGCGGATTCTCGAGGCTCCCGATCTACTCAACCATGCTGCCGCGGATCCGGAGTCATGGCCGAAGATCGAGGCAGCGGTGAATGCGTCACTGGCCCTGCTGGCCAGCAAGGGCGCGGAACTTGTTCCGGATGGTGCCAGCCGGTTGAAGGAGGCGCTTGCCCTCTGCGCCGCCCAGGGTGTGCTCCTCGCCGAATGGCGCCAGCTGGAAGACGGTCAAACCACGTGGAGTGGAACATCGCCACAGGTGCGCGCCTCAGACGCCTTCGCCATCGAGCGCATCGCGGAACGGATGAAGCGCCGGCTGCTACCCGACCTTTTCGCCGGCATCTCGAGGCGTCCGGCCGACCTGGAACTCGCGCTGCTGGTGCCCTTCACGCTCTCGACCGCGTTCTATATGCGCCTTTCCGGCGAACCGCCGAAAGCCTTCGCCGCCTGATGGGGTCAGGCTGCGCCCTGGTGACGCTGACGGGCGAATCGAACGTAGGATCTGTCTCCAATCCACTGCGTTGGCGGCGCCGCCCACCAGCGTGCCATCGCATTGAGGTGGCCGGCGTACTGCGACCGGATCTTGGCGAACGCGACCCAGGATTCTTCCGGGCCGAGAAGCGCATAGCCGGCAGCTGCTAATCGCTCGCGCGCCTCGTCGAACTCGTACCTCTCCACACCCGGCTCGCGTCCCCCGTCGACACGAAAGAGCTTGGCGAGATCCTCGACCGCGTGACGACCAATCGCGAACATCAACTGCGCTGGTCCTCGCGGGCCATCTACCACCGTCGTCAGTACCAGGGTGGCCGCGTCCAACACCGCACCAAGCGCGCTAACCCATGATTCGTTGTCATGGCTCGAACGGAAATATGCGAGAAGGGGGTACGCCAGGTGACTGTCCAGCACCTCGGCCGACCATTTCTCCCATTCAGCGAAAAGCAGTGCGAGGTCGTCTCGCATGCCAAGCCTCGCATAAGCCTCGAGCAGGCTGAGTCCTGAGGGTGGGGCACCAGCGCGCGCATCGAGCGTGACAACGAGCACCTCGCGACGTTGGAAGGACGCATACAGGGAAAAGAGGAAACTGATTGACAGGGCGATGGTGCCGAGTCCAGAGGCAGCCGCTGCCAGTGCGACCAGGCGAGCCAGTCCCGAGGTGGCCACGATGTCGCCGAAGCCGATCGTCAGGACCGAAGTACCGGCGAAGTAGAAGGCGCTGCCGATGCTATGCAGGACGGGGTGGATCTGGTCCCGCAGCGCCCATAACTGCAGGCCGAAGCCGAGGATCAGGCCCGTGATCCAGAGGAGCAGCAAGACGACAACGATGGCCGGCGCGAAGGTGCCGAGCATTCGCTCTCGATTAGGTGCGTCACCCCGCCGGAGCCCCAGTGAACGCACCACCCGCCACCCGGGAACCACGACCCAGCGGGAAAGACGGTAGCGCGCCGGTGTGGGGCGCGGCACAACCACGCTCTGGAAGACGTCGTTAAGGAAGAAGAGCACCAGTGCAACACCTGCCAGGTACTCAATGATCTCGAGCATGGGCGTCCCTACTGTAGCCGCCTTCGCGTGGCGGCTGGTGCCGGGACAGGGACTCGAACCCTGACGCCCTTACGGGCAAGCGATTTTAAGTCGCCAACGTCTACCTATTCCGTCACCCCGGCGCGAGCCCATTCTAGATCGCTTTCCGGTTCAGTAGAGTGACCTCGGATGAGCACCGCCGGGCAGGCTCGACGCACTCGCGCGCTCGAGCAACTCGCTGAAACCGAGTTCGACCTGCTGGTGATCGGCGGAGGCATCATCGGAAGCCGCGTCGCCTACGAGGCGGCCCGCACCGGATTGCGCACGGCACTGGTTGACGCCGGCGACTTTGGCGGCGCCACCAGCAGCGCCTCCTCCAAGATGATTCACGGCGGCCTTCGCTACCTGGCGATGTACGACTTCGGCCTGGTGCACGAGGCCCACCTGGAGCGCCGTGCCCTGCTCCATCATGTGGCTCCACACCTCGTCAACCGTCTCCCGTTCCTGCTCCCTCTCTACCGACACGGCCCATTTGGTGTACCCAAGATCGCGGCAGGACTCCTTCTCTACTCGGCGATGTCTGGTTTTCGGGAGAGTACTGCGCGGGTCGTGCCAGCCGCGCGCGCAAGCGCCATGGTCTCGCCGCTCAAAACCGAGGGCCTTCGTGGCTGCGGCATGTACCTCGACGCCCAGGTCAACGACGGCCGCCTGTGCATTGCGACCGTTACTGCGGCCGCGCGCGCCGGCGCCGTTGTCGCGAACTACGTTCGCGTACAGGCGCTCCGAAACTCCGCCGGCATGATCGTTGGAGCAGCACTCCAGAGCGCCGACGATGGCAGTACCATCGAGCTTCGCTGCCGGTCGGTGATCAACGCCTCGGGTCCCTGGACCGATCACATCCGTCGCCTGGAGCAGGCTGATGCGGCCCCCACCATCCGGCTCAGCAAGGGCATTCATGTGACGCTGCCGGTTGAAGGCACGTGGCAGGCCGCGCTGACCGTTCCGCTCGATCAGACGCGGGTCACCTTCGCCCTCCCCTGGGAAGGCATGCTCTTGCTTGGCACTACCGACACGGCTTTCGAAGGCGAACCCGAGAGCGTCGGCGCCGGCGAGGATGACATTGCGTCGGTGCTCCGGGAAGCGGCCATCGCACTCCCGGACAGCATGCTTCGCCGCGAGAACGTTCGCTTCTCCTTTGCCGGGCTCCGCGCACTGCCGCTCGGCAAGGGCGACACGGCCAGCTCTCCGCGCGAGCACGTGATAACGGTCGGACCCGGAGGCATGGTCTCGGTGGCCGGCGGCAAGCTGACCACCCACCGGCGGATCGCGCTGCAGGTTCTGAACCGCCTTCCCTCGAACGTACTGCCCCGGCAGGTGAAGCTCGATGACACTCCCCTGCCTGGATCCTCCAGCCTGCCGGCACGCACGGGCAGCCTGGATCCCGCCCTCTACAGCCACCTTGCCCATCTCTACGGCAGCGAGATGGATCGAGTCCTCGCCTACGGCCGGTCCAATCCCGAGGCGCTCCTGCCCATCCATCGAGACGGTCCGGACATCTGGGCGCAGGCCGACTACGCGCGTGACGAGGAATACGCCCTGACTCCAGATGACATCCTTCGGCGGCGCACCACCGTCAGTGTCCGCGGCCTGGCCACCGCCGACCTGCTGAAACAGTTTTCCGCGCGGGCCGTTGTATAGGCGACCTCGTGAGTGGTGACGGTTGTCAGGAAATACGAGTACGGCGAGCCCCGATAAGCAGCACCGTGCGTCCAGAACGCAATGCCGTGCCCCTGCTATCGTCTGACCACTGATGAGACGCTGGCTTCGACGGACAGGACCGGTTTTGTTGGCGGCGTCAATTATCGCGGGCGGACTGACCGTCGTCCTGAACGAGCGCTCGGGGCCGCGAATAACGGCCGGGACGGTACTCATCGGCAACGTTCACGCCAACGATCTCGAGTGGCGGCCCGTGCGGCTGCCGTTGGAGCGGAAGGCGGCGCCGACACCCACCCCGGTACCGCCCCTCACACCAACACCCCATGCGGTTCCTGTCGTCGTCCACCACGCGCCGGCGCCGGTCGTCCCGCTACCTGTTATAGGTGCCCAGCAGGTTGCCTTACTGAACCTCGACACAGGACGCTACATCTGGAATTCGAACTCGAACCATCCCTGGGCCCCTGCCAGCCTGGCCAAGATCTTTACCGCTATGGTCACAGTCGACCTGATGCGCCTCGACACCCAGGTGACGGTGCCGGCATCGATCAAGCTCCTGCCCTGGGACTCGACCGTGATGGGACTTGCGCCCGGAGAGCGTCTCAGCGTGCGCGAGCTGCTCGACGGCGTCTTCCTTCGGTCCGGTAACGATGCAGCCGAGACGCTTGCCTCGGCAGTGACATCCCGCGACGCGTTCATCGCAAATATGAATGCCAAGGCTGCCCGGCTCGGCCTGCACAACACTCATTTCGCCAACCCCACTGGTCTCGATGCCGCCGGCTACACCACCACCGCCTACGACCTGTCGGTGGCGGCGACCTACCTCGAGTATCACTACCCGGCGTTGACGTCGATCGCAGCACTGCCCTCGATCACCATCCCGGCCACGGCGACCCACAAGACCTACACCATGACCAACATCGACAAGCTGATGCAGCTCTATCCCGGCGTCTACGGGCTGAAGACCGGTTGGACTGAGCTCGCGGGGGGATGCCTCATCACTACCGCCAGCAGAGGCGGCCACCGGCTGCTCGCCGTCGTCTTCGGATCAAGCGCTGTCTACCACGAAATGTCCCTCGTGCTCGACTATGGCTTCCAGGTGCTGGGCGTCACCCCTCCACCCCACACGTCGTAGGAGTCCGTTCCCCCGATCGCCTGTGTCTCTCGCCCTCCCCGGCTGTGCGGGAGGGTCGGGTGGCGGTCTGAAACGATTGCCGGGGTAGCCCGTTGTGTAGCTAGCAATCGGGATTGGGAGATGTCGTGAGAGAAGACGGCGTTGACAGCCGAGCCTTCGAGGCTCTCTACGTAGGCTTGTTCCCGCTCGTCATCCGAACCGTCTATCTCGTAATCCTCGATCGCGATATAGCGCAGGAGATCACACATGAAGCCTTTCTCCGCCTCTGGCAGCACCGGGATCGACTTGGCGATCACGCCAATGAGAAGGCTTGGCTGATGCGCGTCGCGATCAACCTTTCACTGGACTACCGCCGCTCTCTACTGACAGCAATCCGCCATCGGCCGGTTGAGGCTCCGGTGGATGATCCCGCAGCAACCGCCATCGATCATCTCGAACGCGAGGAAATGCGCAGCGCGCTCCGACGCCTCCCCCGGCGCGAGCGCGCTGTCCTCGCCTTGCGCTTCGAGCAGGGACTCAGTTTCCCGGAGATCGGCCAGATCGTCGGCCGGCCGGAGCCGACCGTGAAGACGTGGGTACACCGCGCCCTTGACCGGCTGCAACGTGAGCTCGGTGACCGCCCGGCGCCGGCAATGGAGAATTTCCGATGAAGCATCAAGAAGACATCGTCGACCGCCTCGGCCGCTTTTACCGCGAGGCAGGGCTCGAGGTGCCGGCATCGCCGCCGGCGTGGATTGCTCCGCAACGCCGCCGCCGTCCCTCGTGGCAACCGGTCCTCGCAAGTGCCGGCCTGGCGGCCGTCGCTCTGTCACTTTTCTTTGCCGTGCGCCTGGCCCGCGACCAGGCAAACCAGGTGCGAGCCACCGCCTCGCCGACTGTGCGTGCCACAGTGGAACCAACCGCGACCCCGACAGTAAGCGTGAGGCCCTCGCCAGATGCAAGTTGGGTAACCCAACGCTTTCCGGTGGGCTCCGTCAGCGCGATGCTGCTGAACTCATCCGCGGTCTTCTCCGTAAGCGGGACGAAACTTGCCCGGATTGATCGCGCGACCGGCGCGGTCAGCAATGCTGACATTCCGGCCAACACCAGCGGGATCGCTGAAACAACGGCCGGCCTCTGGCTGGCTTCCGGACCGACCATCGCACCGGCTGGAACAAACGCTCAATGGCTAACCCTCCTGGATCCGGTGACATTGAAGGTCAAGCGCCAGGTGCACCTGCCCGGTCAGCCCGCAGCCGACATCAACGCAGGACCACAGCTTGCTGCCGGTAATCAGCTCTGGCTTGGCTACGGGACCGGCTCATTCCGCCTCAGTCCCGACACAGGTGATCAGCTCTCGAGCCTGAACCTGCCAGGCGCCGTCACCAGCCTTTCCATAGATCCCTCCGGTCAGCGCCTCTACGTCGGGGTCGGACCAAGTCAGACCCAGCCGGCGACGGTGGTCGAGCTCGATGCCAATACTGGCAGCAAGCTGGCCTCGGCAAACACGGGTGGGGCCGGACTCGGCGGCCCCCGTGTCGCCGCCGCCTCTGACGGCGTCTGGGTGAGCTATGCGACAGGAACGATGGGGCTGGTAGAGCATCGGAGTGGAACCAATCTGTCGACTACAGGCGGTGCGATCCGGACTTCGAATACCGCGCGCGCCGTCGTCAGCGCCGGGGCTCTCTGGATCGTCGACGGCATGGCCCAGCAACTTACGTGCGCCGATCCCGCCAGCGGAGTGACGCGGGCTTCGACAGCTGAGAATCAGCCGGCTACTTTCGTCGCCGACGCGAGCGGCGCATTCCTCGGCGACTCACAGGGTGTCGCCGCGCTGCAACCGCCCGCTTCCTGCCGCGGCTAGCTACTTACACCCGTCGAGGTCGTTCGGTCCGCCGTTGTTGTCCGCGTCGTGGTCACCGCCGTTCATCCCCGGAATGCAGCTGGTGGGCGCCGGAGCGGGGCGACTGGGCGCCGGCGGAACGACCGCAGGTGCCTGCGTCGGTGCAGGGGGCGCGGGTGTGGGCGTCGCGATCGGCGCGTCTGTCAAGGTGGTCGTTGCCACGAACCATTTCCCCGCAACTCCCTGTCCGGCGGTATCGCCCGCCGCCCGGTCGCCGGTGAAGGTGTAGAGGGGCCACTCACTGTAAGTCACCTGGGTGCCCTCGGGGCGGCGCAGTGTTGACAGCGTCCCCGGCAGCGCGGCCGGCGTCGAAAGCAAACCCGTCGCTGTGATCAGTGGCACCCACACCTGTGCACAGGGCCCGGTGCAGGCAATCGTCCCGCCTCTCTCGGGCGTGAAGTAGTAAAGAGTCCGTCCATCAGACGTCGTCAAGACGGAGCCGAGTGTCGGGTTGGCGACGGTCTGGACAGCGGTGCTGGCGATCGGCGGCGAGGCGGTTGGCGCGTTGGCCGAAGTTACCTGGCCGCAGGCGGCAAGGGCAAGCGAGGTCAGCAGTATCAGGATAATCCGTTTCATGAGGCACTCCTTGGGGCGAAAAGACTTACGTAAGTCCTTTCGCCCCTCGGTTACAGACCTACGCGACTGAGGCTGGTTGCTCCTTCACCGTTTCGCCTGCATGGGAGGCGAGTCCGCCGCGATTGCGAACGGCGAAGCAGCTGATCGCCGCGGCAAGCACGACCACGATCGGAAGCACCATCGTGGGGCGCATCGCATTGACAAAAGCATGGGTGAAGACGGCCTCGGCAATTTGTTGCACCTGGTGCGCGACCTGTGCCGGCACGCTCGGCGGAAGCTGGACGCTGCCACCGGTTTGGCCGCGGCCTACCTCCAGGCCGTTGCTGGCCGCCTGGCTGAAGCCATCGACGAAGCGGCCGCGGAAGGCTGCCGGTAGTTGGGCGCTGTAGCTGACCGCCTGGTTATGCAGCCCGGTGGCCAGCCGGTTTTGCAGCAGGGCTCCGATCGAGGCGCTGGCGACCACGGCGCCGAGTTCCTGGAGGGTGTTCAGCACGCCGGACGCCACACCGGCAAGCTCGGGCTTCAAATCGCGTGTCGCCATGCTGAACACGGGCGTCCAGACGAAACCCATGCCGGCCCCGGCCAGGATGAAGCCAGGAAGAAAGCTCCACCGGCTTGACGACGTTTGTGCCGTCCAGGCGACGAACGCCATCCCCGCCGCAAAGGCGGTCAGGCCGCCCATCAACAGGTATTTGCCGCTGACCCGCGAGGCCAGCGACGCCGCGATCCCCGATACGAACATCATCGCCAGCGGCATCGGTGCGGTGGCGATCCCAGCGTCGAGCGCGCTCAAACCCAGGACCGACTGGAAGTAGATGGTGATCGGGAGGAAGACCCCGACCATGGCAAAGCCCATCGCCATCAGCACCAGCGTCATCAGCGTGTAGTTCCGGTCCTTGAAGACGGCAAAGGCCAACAGCGGCTCCTGATTTTGCCGGCGCGCCTGGATGTAGACAAAGATTCCCAGCACCACGACGCCGGCGGCGATGATCTCGGGTATGGTGATGAACCCGGTGACCGTTCCCCAGTTGTACCGCTGGCCCTCGATCAAACCGAAGATCAGCCCGAGCAGCCCGAGCGTAGCCAGGCCGACGCCAACGAAGTCGAGCCGGTGCGGTCTCCCGGGGCGCAGGTCAGGGACGAAAAGAAAGGCGAGGACAACCGTGATCAGGCCGATCGGCAGGTTCACGTAGAAGATCCACCGCCAGCCAAAGTGAGTCGTGATGAAGCCACCGACGAGCGGGCCGGCCAGTACCGCAACGCCTGCCAGCGCCCCGTAGATGGCGAAGACGCCGGCGCGGCGCGCCACCGGAAATATCGTGGTCATGATCGGCAGGCCCTGGGGCGCGAGTAGAGCCGCACCAAATCCCTGTCCTGCCCGGGCGAGGATCAACTGGGTGGGGTCCTGGGCCAGCCCACTGAGGGCCGAAGCCACGGTGAATAGGACGACTCCCAGCGCAAAGAGATTGCGCGGTCCGAAGATGTCGCCGAGCCGGCCAGAGGTGATCAGGAGCACGGCGTACAGCAGGCTGTAGGCGTTCAGAACCCAGAGCACCTGGTCGAGGGAAGCGTTCAGGTCGTGCAGGATACTGGGGATCGCAATGTTGACGATCGTCAAGTCGAGCAGCGTCATGAATAGTCCGAGCGCAAGGACCGCGAGCGCGATCCAGGGCCGCGTGGTCGATTGCTTTTCTTGCCTCACCATGATTTCCGATTGACCCTCCTAGTCATTTCCGTGCTTTTGATGAACCATCGCCGCGACCGCTTGCATTTGCTCGTGCGTAAGCCATACCTCCCCCTTCTGGATGCCCGCCACCACCTTTCGGACCCAATCGATTTCGGCGTGCCGGACTTCGATCAGGTACTCAGCCTCCAGGGTGAAAAGCCGGGGGATGCCCGCCTCGAGCGTGCCCTGCAGCTTCGTCCTAGCCGCCGCCAGCTGAGCTTCCTGCGTCAGAATCCGACGCTGCAACAGTTCGATTGCCTCGCCCTTCTCCATCCCGGCAATAAACGCCAGTGCGGCGGCAAACTCGGGAAATTCGCGCGCCGGTTCCGACACGATCTCCCTCATCCAGGTCTGCAGTTCATCCCGGCCGGGCTCGGTTAGCGCATAGACGGTTCGCTCGGGCCGGCGACCTTCACGGCTGGTCTCCTGGGACTCGATGAAGCCGCCCCGCTCGAGCCGCTCGACCGTGTCGTAAATCGAAGCGCCCTTTAGCTTGATGACCTCGTCGTGGCCGCGCTGCTTCATCGTCGTCTTCATCTCGTAGGGATGCATCGGCCGCTCCAGCAGCAGGTTCATGATTGCCAGGGCAAGTGGCGATCGGGGCAGCCTGGGTAGATGCTTCATTGGTCGGGTTCGACTATACGATACCGACCAGTCGATGTCAAATAGGCAAGAAAAAACCCGGCCCCTTGCGGGAGCCGGGTCCGCTAAAAGGTGCTCCTGTTTAGTACCGGCGCGCGACGCCGCGGCTACCGAAGCCGCTGCGGCCCATCGCGAAGCTGACGATCAAGACGACGATCGCGGCGCCGAGAATGGCTGAGATCAGCGGAATCCCGGCGACCGAAAGCTCCGGCGCGATCACCACGTGAAGCACATCGACCATCAGCCAGGCTCCGACGAGGCCGGCGACGATGGCTCCCACAATGCCGTAGGGCATCCCACGACCCACCAGGCGCTCACCGATCAAGCCGGCGAGAGCTCCGACGATCAGAAGAACCAGCAGATGCATAAGCGACATATTAGACCTCCAGTAATTTGGTAACGCGACTATCACATTGTATATGAAGCCGCCTGCAAAAGCAATGCCCGACAGGGAACGGGTAGGGTGGGCGCTGGTGGATGCGGACGTCATCGTGGTGGGCGCCGGCCTCGCCGGGCTGGTGGCCAGTGCCGAGCTGGCCGATGCCGGCCGGAGGGTGATGCTGCTTGAACAGGAGCCCGGGCCCGCGCTCGGCGGCCAGGCCTTCTGGTCGCTTGGTGGACTCTTCCTGGTGAACTCGCCGGAGCAGCGCCGGCTCGGCGTCCGAGATTCGCTGGAGCGGGCCACCGCCGACTGGCTGCGCACGGCGGGCTTCGACCGCGACGTGGACGCCTGGCCCCGGCGCTGGGCGACCTCATATCTCGACTTTGCCGCCGGTGAGAAGCGCTCCTGGCTGCGCCAGCTCGGGCTGCGATTCTTTCCGATCGTTGGCTGGGCGGAGCGAGGCGGCTACGAGGAAACGGGGCCGGGCAACTCGGCCCCCCGTTTTCACATCGTCTGGGGTTCGGGCCCGGGAGTCGTGGCTCCATTCGAACGCCGCGTTCGCGAGGCGGTCGACGGTGGCCAGCTGATCCTGAAGTTTCGGCACCGTGTCGATGCGCTGACCCTGACGAACGGGGCTGTCGACGGCGTCCAGGGTGCCGTCCTGGAGGCGAGCGGCGTGGGGCGAGGTTGGCCGAGCTCTCGTGTGCAGGTGGGGGAGTTTGCATTCCGGGCGCAGGCGGTGATCGCCACCACCGGCGGGATCGGCGGCGATCAGTCGCTGGTGCGAAAGAACTGGCCCGCCAGAATGGGCGCCGCCCCCGCGAAGATGCTGACGGGGGTACCGGCCCACGTCGACGGCCGCATGCTCGGCATCGCCGAATCAGCCGGCGGCGCCGTCATCAACCGCGATCGCATGTGGCACTACGTTGAGGGGGTTAAGAACTGGCAACCGATCTGGCCGGGTCATGGCATCCGGATCCTTCCGGGTCCGTCCTCGATCTGGTTCGATGGGCTGGGAAAACGTCTACCCTCCCCACTGTTTCCCGGGTTCGACACGCTCGGCACGCTGGAGCATATGGGCCGGTCGGGATTCGATTACTCCTGGTTCGTGCTGACACAGCGAATCATCAGACGGGAATTCGCACTCTCCGGATCGGAGCAGAATCCCGACCTCACGGGAAAGAGCATCCGGCTCTTATTACAACGTGCCCTGTCGCGCTCGGGGCCTGGCCCGGTGGAAGCGTTCAAGCAACGTGGCGCCGACTTCGTGGTCGCCACCAACCTCACCGACCTTGTCAGGGGCATGAACCTCCTTACCGACGAGGCACAAGTCGACCCGGAAGAGCTCCGGCGACAAATCGTCGCGCGCGATGATGAGATCGCAAGCGAATCGAGCCGCGATCCACAGGTGCGCGCCATTCATGCGGCACGACGTTACCTGGGTGACCGGCTGATTCGGGTGGCGAAGCCCCACCGGATGCTCGGTACCGACGCCGGCCCGCTGATCGCGGTCAGGCTGCACATTCTCACTCGAAAAACTCTGGGAGGCCTGCACACAGATCTGTCGGGGCGCGTTCTGCGGTCCGATGGCACGCCGCTGCCGGGGCTATACGCCGCCGGCGAGGTGGCGGGCTTTGGTGGCGGAGGGATGCATGGCTACCGTTCGCTGGAGGGCACCTTCCTCGGGGGTTGCCTCCTCTCCGGGCGAACCGCCGGGCGTGCCGCCGCCAACGCGGTGGCGTGAACTCAGATCGCTTCGACGGCTGCCAGAGCCAAACCGCTAGGATGATCAAGCTCAGCTTGTAAAACGCGTCGCCAGGCTCACACTTTCCGCCGGCGGCGAACTATTCTGCTTTCTTAAACGTTATAGAGATAGAGTCAGCTGGGCCGGGTCGGGATAAATGCATACCGGCACCATCAGCCGATACAAAGGAGCAACACACTGGAGAAAGATGCCGTGACCAAAGCGAACCAAGCCCTGCCGTTCAAGCCCGGGGATCTCGTCGTTCATGCGACCCATGGCCTTGGACGCTTTTCGGGCATGCGGGCGATGGGAGAAGACAACGGCCCCTACCTCCAGCTCGATTACGCCAGCGGCGACCGCGTCTTCGTGCCGCTGGAGCATCTCGACCGGGTCACCAAGTACGTCGGCGATGAGGTGGATGTCGCCCGGCTGACGAGCAAGGAAAGCCCCAGCCGCTCACCCTACGCGCGCCCGGCTAACCCCAACGCCGGTCAGGCACCAGTACCGACTCCGACTCCTACCCCGACACCTCCGCCGGCCTGACTCTAGAGTCGGCCCATTGGCTGAGCCGATAGCGCGCAAGCCCTTCCGGTTTGGCGCTGGCATTCCGGGCATCCTCGCTCGGGGGAAGTTCATCGACACCGTCCGCGAAATCGAGAGTCTCGGCTACTCGACCATGCTCCTCTCAGACCACCTCGTCGACCAGTTCGCCCCCTTTTCAGCGCTGGGGCTGGCCGCCGGAGTTACCAGCAGACTCCGGCTCGGCATGTTCGTGCTGAACAACGACCTCCGCCACCCCGCGGTCCTGGCCCAGGAACTGGCTACCCTCGATCAACTGAGTGAGGGGCGGCTGGAGATCGGCATCGGCGCCGGCTGGAACCGGCCCGAGTACGACAGCGCCGGGATGACTTTCGACTCGTCGGCCACTCGCATCGAGAGGATGGGCGAGGCCGTGGCCGTCCTGAAGGGCTTGTTTGGAGAAAATCCGATCGACTTCCGCGGTCGCTATTACCAGGTGAAGGGCCTCGAAGACCTCCCCCGTCCGGCGCAACGGCCGCACCCGCCCCTGATGATCGGGGGCGGTGGCCGAAAGACGCTTTCGTTCGCGGCACGTGAGGCGAGCATCGTCGGCCTGGCACCGAGGGCAGTTCGACCCGGCCTGCTGGACGTGGCCAGCTGCATGGCCGCCGGCACCGCGCAGAAGATCGAATGGGTCAAAGCGGCTGCCGGTTCGCGCTTTGACCAGCTCGAGTTCAACACCTATCCCTCGCTTAACCCGGTGTCCGTTACCAACGACCCGTCCAAGGTCGCTCATGAGATCGCCGACCGGCTCAAGCGGCGCTTCGATGCCGACCTTTCGGAGGACGACATCCTGGATTCGCCCCATGTCTTCGTCGGCTCGATCGAAAGCCTGGTGGACAAGTGCCTCGGACTCCGCGAGCGCTTCGGGATCACCTATATCTTTGTCGGCGGCGAGTTCCGGGAATTCGCGCCGGTCGTCGAGCGCCTCGCCGGACGCTGAACGGCTCGCTTACCCGGCTAAGCTTCGCTGATGCGTACTCGACAGGTTGCTTGTGACGTGATCTGGGTAGGGCGATGGGGATGATGCCACCGGGCCACGGCGGCCCACCGATGTTCGGTATGTGGAACCGCTCGCGCGTCAAGCCTCCGGACAACGAGCCGGCGAACAGCGGCCTTACCGGCGATCCGATCATCGAGGGGCCGCCGGAGCAGGCTGGACCGAAGGACCTCCGCAGCCGCTGGCGCAACCTGCGGCAGTCAGTGCGCGGGACCGCTGCCGCCCTTCCTCGGGTGATAGCGCTTGTCTGGGAGGCCGACCGCGCGGTCACCATCATGCTCTTTGCGGTCACCGTCGTCGCCGGCCTGATACCCGCAATCTCCGCCTACACCGCCAAGCTGCTGATCAACGCTGTCGTGCAGGGGATCGCGGTCCATCGCTTCAACGCGCCGGATCGCGCCCAGTTCGAGTTCGGACCGTGGCATACGCCGGTGTTCACCGTGGTCAACGCCATCATCTTTCTCGCCGTCCTGCAGCTGCTGATCTTCGCCCTGACGGCCCTCCTAGGCACTCTTCGCAACATCACCCAGCAATTGCTCCAGAACTCGGTCTCGATGCGCATTCAGCTGATGGTGATGGAGAAGGCCGCCACCCTTGACCTCGCCTTCTACGAGGACCCGGCCTCCTATGACCTCCTTCGCCGAGCGCAGACCGACTCGATCAACCGGCCGGTGCTGATGATCTCGACGGCGTTCGGCCTGGTGCAGACCTCGCTGACCTTTGTCACCATGATCGCCCTGCTGATCGTCGTCAGCCCGTTGCTGGCACTGATCGCGCTTGTCTCTCCGATCCCGGCCTTCATCGCCGATACACGCTACGGCTGGCGCGGCTACAACATTGCCCGCTGGGGGTCGCGGCTGATGCGACGGATGAATTACCTCGTTACGCTGGTCACGACAGACAGCTACGCGAAGGAGGTCAAGCTCTTCGGGCTCGGCGGCTACTTCATCCGCCGATACCGCCTGATTGCCGATGCATACTACGGCAGCCAGCGCACCCAGGTCGTCCGGCGCTATCTGACCGGCTTCGCCTGGGGCAACCTGAGCACGATCGCGACGTCCCTAACTTACCTGTATGTGGCCCTACAGGCGATTGCGGGACGGCTGACCCTCGGTGACCTCACGCTCTACACCACCGCGGCCCAGTCGGTGCAGTCGTCGATCCAGGGAATCCTGGGCGGCTTCTCCGGTATGTACGAGCACAATCTTTACCTCAACAACCTGTTCGAACTGATGGCGACGGAAACCGTCATGCCATCCCCCTCCAGCCCGGTGCCGGTTCCGAAACCGCTATTGGGCGAGGTCCGGTTCGACAACGTCACCTTCGCATACCCGGGGGCGACGGCGCCTGCGCTCACCAATCTCAGCTTCACGGTGGCGCCCGGGGAGACGGTTGCCATCGTCGGGCGAAACGGGGCAGGCAAGACCACGCTCTTCAAGCTGATCTGCCGGCTCTACGATCCGGACGGCGGGCGGATCCTGGTGGATGGCGTCGACATCCGCGACTACGATCCCAACGAGTTGCGGGCGCAGATCGGCGGCATGTTCCAGGACTACGTCACCTACCAGGCGACCGCCGCGGAGAACATCGGTTTGGGCAACCTCGGAACCATGACCGACCGGGACGCGGTGGAGCGCGCCAGCCGCCAGGCCGGCTCGGACGAGCTGATCGCGACCCTACCCCAGGGTTACGACACCGCCCTCGGCAAATGGTTCGATGCCGGCGTCAACCTCTCAGGCGGCGAATGGCAGAAGGTCGCCCTGGCTCGCGCCTTCATGCGCGACGCGCGGATCCTGTTACTCGACGAGCCCACCTCGGCACTGGATGCCCAGGCCGAGTACGAGCTTTTCGAGCGTTTGCGCTCGCTGACGCAGGGACGGACCGCGGTTTATATCTCGCATCGCTTTTCAACCGTGCGGCGAGCCGATCGCATCCTCTTCCTGGAACACGGCAGGCTGGTCGAGGAGGGCACCCACGAGCAGCTGATGCGGCTCAATTCACGCTACGCGCGTCTCTTTCGCCTGCAGGCATCCGCCTACACGGGCGAGGATGTACTGGCTGAGGTTGCCGACCTGGACATCGCCCCGACGGCGTGAAGCTAGCCGCCGAAGGCTGAGGCCGGAAGCGCATAGAAGACGACGGCGGCCATCGCGTAGAGTACGACCAGCTGAGCGCCCTCTAACCAGTTGCTCTCGCCATCCTGGGCGGTGTGCGTAAAGACGATTACCAGCAATGCGAGGATGGATACCTCAACGAAAGTGAAGACCAGGTTCATTGGCTTGAAGAAGAGGCTGAACAGCACAACTACTGGCATCACGAAGGTCGCGATCTGTATCGAGGAGGCGGACGCGATTCCGAGCGCGAGGTCGAGTCCTGAGTCTTCGCCTGGCCCGCTCCCAGTTCCAGGCTTCCGAATCGCAAACTTGATCGCCGCATAGGCCTCGGCCGCGTTTCCAGCGTTGGCGACGATCACCATGCCAACGAAGACCTCGGTCCATCCCAGCGCTTTTGTGACCGAGGCGACGCCCGAGGTCAGAGTGTCGGTCACCGGGATCAGGGCCAGACCCATCAGGATCAGAAGTCCGAGGCTGAAGGGCAGGGGCCATCCCTGCGCATCGCCCTGCTTCGGTGCCTTGAACATACGGGTCTCCCGGCCGTCTGTCGGCCGACTGCCGAATGACTCGAAACCCAGGATTCCATAGAAGACGTAGGCGACATAGGCGACCAACAGGGCGATCGCAATACCGACGCTAACTCCCTGGATCGTCGCCGAGTTCGGGCCTCCGGCGCACGACCGCCCGCAGATGACGAAGGCACCGACCGTCGGAAAAAGGATGGCAGCCACGGTTAGCATCATCAGCACGCTGTGATGTCCCGCTTCGACACGGTCGAAGCGGGGACGCCGGTGAACCAGCCCGGCGGCCACGAAGCAGAGCCCCATGATCAGGGCGGAGTTGCTGATCAGGGCCCCGACCAGGGTCGCCTTGACCAGCGGGATGAGTCCCTTCTGCACTCCGAAAATTCCGATCAGAAGGTCCGGCAGGTTACCGAATGTCGCGTTGAGCAGGCCCCCTACCTTCCCGCCCAGGCGGTGGGCCAGGGCCTCTGTCGCCGAGGCGATCAGGGCTGCGACCGGGATGATCGCCGCCACCGATAAAACGAACTGCAACCACCCCGCGGTGCCAGTGTGAGCGGCAACCACGGTGGCCGGCACGAAGACAAGCAGGGCCATCATGACCCGCTCCTCACGCGATAGCCTGATTCCCATTTCACATGAGAGTAATAGACGTCCCGCCGGCCGCCCTTGTCATGCTGATCGGACCGGCGGGCGCCGGGAAATCAACCTTCGCTGCCAGGCACTTTCCGGCGGACGCCATCGTCTCCTCGGACCGCCTTCGTCAGCTCATGGCAGGTGATGACTCGAGCCAGCAGGCGAACGACGACGTCTTCGGGTCGATCCACCAGGACGTAGCAGAGCGCGCCCGCGCCGGCCTCCTGACCGTCATCGACGCGACCAACACCCGCGGACCCGAACGAACCGAACTGGGGTGGCATGCCCATCGC
>DASWQQ010000196.1:0-15021 GCA_036403615.1 Candidatus Dormiibacterota bacterium
CGTACCCGATGGCTATCGCAGCCGGTAGCGTCTGGGTGCGTAACGAGCAGGGAAACACGATCAGCCGGGTCGATCAGATCACCGGTCGGCTACAGGCGACTATTCCGGTCGACCCTTTCTATGGAATCGACGGAGTCGACAGCATGGCGGTCGTCAACGGAAAGGTCTGGATCAGCGGCCTCAGCCTGCAGCAGATCGACCCGGCCACCAACCGGATCGCCAAGAACCTGCCCATCAGCGGGCGACCACTCGCCGCCGGGGACGGGACCCTGTGGGTCATCGGAATCGCCGGGACGATCACCCGAATACGGATCGCGCCCTAGTAGACGTCTTCCTTGCGCGTGTCCTCGTCAGCCTCTGGGATCTCGACATCGTCCTCGGCGGACTCAACCGTGTGCATCCCATCAAGGTCGTCGCTCGCCTCTTCCGAATCCTCGTCGGCATCCTCCGCATCCGTGCCACGGTTGATCAGCGAGTCCTTGGCGTAAGGACGGAACTCCTCGCGCGCCCCCTTCTTGATCGGGAAGGACGGGCGGCCGAAGAACTTCGGATCCTGGTAGACCTCGCGAACGATGATCTTGATCGCGTTCCCGTCGCAGGTCGCGACGGCGCCCGAGTAACGATTGCCGCCCTCGATGAACTTGATCAGGCGGCGGCCGAGCGCATGGTCGAGGTGCCCAAGCTGCACACCGCGTGCCGTCTCGACGTTCATGGTGTCACCGGCTACCTGCAACTTGACCGGGTCACCGCCGGCCACCTGGCTGCAGGGGTCAGCCTCGCCGTGGACGTGAAGGGCGGTAAGTGAAGTTTTGCCCGTTTCCTCGATGAAGGCATCGACGTCGACCTTGGTCTTGGAGGTGGGAACGGCCG
The DNA here is from genome assembly GCA_036403615.1 of Candidatus Dormiibacterota bacterium. Taxonomy (GTDB): domain Bacteria; phylum Chloroflexota; class Dormibacteria; order CF-121; family CF-121; genus JALYYC01. The sequence continues at coordinate 871 of DASWQQ010000196.1, forward strand.
TCTTGCCGCCGCGCAGCGCCTGCAGCTTGGCAAGGTTCTTCAAAGCGATCGGGTTGACCGGGTTGATCTTCAGTGTGCTCTGGTACGCGAGAACCGCGTCCTCGACCTGGCCTAGCTCCGTATAAGCCTTCCCGAGACGGTTGAGGGTGTCCTCGTCGACGCCGAAGCGATCGACTATGGCGCGGTTGACCTGGACAGCTTCAGACCATCGGCTGGCAAGGGCGAGCTCAATAGCCTCATCCACGAACTGGGCCCGGGGTTTGATGCGTTCTGCGAATTCAGCCAAGCGTTGCCCTCCTGAGTGCGTCGTCTACCCTACGCGCGGTGCGAAACCGCTGTCAAGCTCGCGTACGTATTGCCGGGGGAGACAACGGCGAGGGGGGCAAATGCTTGTGCGACCGCCTCGACATTATTAAGAGGTATTAGAGAAAGCGGTAAGTCTCTTGCAGCCGTATTCGGCCACCGTGTATAAAGAGCTACGCCTTGGGCACTCCATGGTGCTCGAGCAATACGACTGAACACAAGGAGGACGTCGGATGAATCATATTCCCAAGTTGCTGGCCGGGTTTGCCGTGACAAGCCTAGCGCTGGCGGCGTGCGGCGGCGGAGGCGGCGGAGGCACCAGCCAGACAATCAAGGGGACGATCAAGATTGGGATCGATCTCCCGGTGACCGGCTCGGACGCCTCGGACGGGCAGCCAACCCAGAACGGGGCCAAGCTGGCGATCAAGCAGGCTGCCAAGGTTTGTGGAGCTTCGAGCCACACGGATGCGTGCTTCAACCTGCAGTCGTTCCCGCTGGATGACGCCGTGAACGGCGTCCACGATCCGGCCCAGGGGGCAAAGAACGTCTCGCAGTTCATTGCCGACAGCACCCTCCTCGGTATGGTCGGACCCTTCAATAGCAGCGTGGCCCGGGCCGAGATCCCGCTGGCCAACACCGCCAGCCTGGCAATGGTCAGCCCGGCGAACACCAACGAATGCCTGACCCAGGAGCCGGCCGACGGCCACTGCGCCGGCCAGGCCGCCAAGTTGCGGCCCAAGGGCGGCAACAACTACTTCAGAGTGTGCACCACCGACCTGATCCAAGGACCGGCTGCAGCCGACTTCGCGGCCAAGAAGCTGAACAAGACCAAGGTGTTCATCCTCAACGACCAGCAGACCTACGGCCTCGGGCTGGCCAAGAACTTCGCCGCCCAATTCGTCAAGGACGGCGGTACCGTACTGAATCCAGACCTCGGCGGTTTCGACCCGTCTTCGACCTCTGACTTCAAGTCACAGCTCAATCAGGCAAAGTCGAAGGGCGCCGACGTCGTCTTCTTCGGCGGGACCACCGCCACCAAGGGTGGCCAGATCCGCAAGCAGATGGCTGGTCTTCTCGACGTCCCGTACGTTGCCGGTGACGGCATCTCGGGCAACCAGTTCGCCAAGGACGCTGCGGACAATGCGGCCAACAGTTACTTCACCGTTGCGGGGCCGTACCCGCAGAAGCTCTCTACGGCTCAGACCTTCAACAGCGACTACAAGAAGGAATACAGCCAGGACGTGGGAGCCTACAGCGCCCAGGCGTTCGACGCAGCCGGAGTAATCATCGCCGCCCTCAAGAAGGCGATCGATGATGCCGGTGGCAACATGCCAAGTCGGGCACAGGTGACGGCAGCGCTCGCCAAGACCCAGAACTACAAGGGTGCGATCGGCACCACCACCTTCGACTCCAACGGCGACACCACCTTGAAGATCATCACGGTCTACAAGTGGACGTCCGCCAACGACACCGGCGGCACCTTCGTCGACCAGGTGACCGTCCAGTAGCCGACTAGGCGCCCGGGAGGCAGGCGGCGCGCCTGCCTCCCAACTCTTGAACCCGAGGGGACGGCTGGCTACACTGTGTGGCAACCGGCGTGAGATCGCCGGTCAAGGGAGGAGGGATGCGGTTCTTCGCCGACCAGTTGACCCTGGGCCTCACCCTTGGCGCCATATATGCCCTCATCGCCCTCGGCTACACGCTGGTCTACGGCATCATCGAGCTGATCAACTTTGCCCACGGCGACGTCTTCACCGCGGGAGGCTTGATCGGGCTGACACTGATCGGAATCCTCGGCTTGCAGCACGCCTCCGCCGGCTTGCTCGTAGTCGGCCTGGTATTCGTATTCCTGGCCGCCATGGCGATCAATGGACTTCTGGGGGTCCTGATCGAGCGTATCGCCTACCGGCCGCTGCGTAACGCTCCGCGCCTGGCGCCCCTGATCACCGCCGTTGGCGTCTCCTTCGTGCTCGAGGGTGTCCTCTTTCTGATCAAGGGGCCGAATGACATTTCGTTTCCCAATCTTCTCCCGGGAGGCAGCGTCAACCTTGGCGTGGTTTCTCTTGGGGTCGGGAACCTGATCATCATCGGGATCGCCCTGGTGCTCATGATCGGACTGCAGCAGTTCATCCAGCGAACACGGATCGGCCGCGCCATGCGCGCCACCGCCCAGGACCGAGACGCGGCCCGCCTGATGGGAATCAACATCAACCGGACGATCGCGACGACGTTTTTCATCGGCTCGGCGCTGGCGGCCGCGGGCGGCATAATCAACGGCTTCTACTTCCAGACGATCCGCTTCGACCAGGGATTCCGGGCCGGGCTTATCGCGTTCACCGCAGCAGTCTTCGGCGGCATCGGAAATGTCGTTGGTGCTTCGGTGGGCGGATTCGTCATAGGTGTGATCTACGCGTTCGTTGCCGGATACGTCACCGGCGGCGCGCAATGGTCGGACGTCGTTATCTTCAGCATCCTGATCCTGGTGCTCGTATTCAGGCCCACCGGCCTGCTGGGGATGCGGGTCCCCGAGAAATGAAAGCTGCAGCGGGCAAGCCTCGCCCCGGAATGATGGGTCGGTTGCGAGACTTCCAAGACGGCAGTTTCGCCCGTCTCGGGCGCTGGCAGAAGGTGCCGTACATCCTCATCGGACTCGTCCTTATCCTCTTCCCCCTGATTGATCAGAACCAGTCTCATGTGAACGTCGCCGACGACGCCGGCCGCTGGGTTCTGCTGGCCCTCGGCCTCAACATCGTGGTCGGCTATGCCGGCCTGCTCGACCTCGGATATGCTGCCTTCTTCGCCATCGGTTCCTACGCCTTTGCCATCCTCGCCTCGAGCCAGTTCAACATTCATATCTCCTTCTGGCTCCTTCTGCTCGTCTCGGCCCTGATCGCCGCCCTCTTCGGAGTCATCCTGGGCGCGCCCACACTGAGGCTGCGAGGCGACTACCTGGCGATCGTCACACTCGGCTTCGGCGAGATCGTGCCCCGAGTCGTCCGGAACCTGACACCCCTGACCGGCGGCGTCAACGGTATCGTGGGGACCGACCAGCCTGCCCTACCCGGCTTCCTGGGCGGCAGCTTCGGCTTCAACCCGGTCCCCTATTACTACCTGATCCTGTTGGTGATCCTCGCATCCATCTACCTGATCAGTAACCTCCGCAATTCGCGCCTGGGTCGGGCATGGATGGCAATCCGTGAGGACGAGGTGGCGGCAGCCGCCACCGGCATCAACACCGTGACCACGAAGCTGCTCGCCTTTGCCATGGGAGCCGCCTTCAGTGGCTTCGCGGGTACCTACTACACCGCCAAGCTCTTCCTGGTCACGCCCGAATCGTTCGGCTTCGTCGTCTCGGTGACGGTGCTCGTCATGGTGGTGCTGGGCGGCATGGGCAACATGAGGGGAGTGATCGTCGGCTCCCTGGTTGTGTACTTCATCCAGTCGTACCTGCTGATCCAGCTGCCCGTCTGGATCACCGGTGTCACGTCGGCTCTCAATATCGGCTTCCTGAACAATGTCGACATCGGAGGCTACGTCCAGCGCTCCAACTACCTGATCTTCGGCCTGATCCTTGTAGTCATCATGCTCGTGCGACCACAGGGCCTGATTCCGAGCGCGCAACGGAAGGTGGAACTGGAACACGGCACAACCGATGAAGCGGTTTCCGACTTGCGGGGGTCAGCGTAGAAAGGTCGATGCCGATCCTCCAGACCCGCGGCCTGACGAAGCGCTTCGGTGGCCTGCTGGCCGTCAACAACGTCGACCTGACAGTCGAAAAGGGCGAGATCTTCGCCATGATCGGACCCAACGGCGCCGGCAAGACCACCATGTTCAACCTGATCGCCGGCCTCTACAAACCAACCGGTGGAGAAATCCTGTTCAACGGCAAGTCGATCTACCCGGTGAGGGAGTACTGGCGCAGCTACTTACCGCCCCTGGCCGCGTACTATACGGCGGCGAGCGCCCTTCGGCAGGGCCTTGGACAGGGACCCATCCCGCTGGGACTGCGTCCGCACGCAGTCACCACCCTGGGTATCGCACGCACCTTCCAGAACATCCGTCTCTTCTCCTACATGACAGCGCTGGAGAACGTGATGGTAGGCCAGCACCCCCGGATGCGCGCCCAGGTCTGGGATGCGCTGCTACGAACTCCCTTTGCCAGGTCTGAGGAGCGTCGCGTGCGCGCCCGCGCGATGGACCTGCTGCAATTCGTCGGCCTCGAGAAATACGCCGAGCAGTACGCCCGCAACCTCCCCTACGGATTTCAGCGCCGGCTCGAGATCGCCAGGGCACTGGCCAGCGATCCGAAGCTACTCATGCTGGACGAACCCGCCGCCGGCTTCAACCCCCAGGAGAAGGCGCAGCTGATGGAGCTGATCCAGCAGGTACGCGCCCAGGACATCACGGTTTTCTTGATCGAGCACGACATGAAGGTCGTAATGGAGGTCTCGGAGCGCATCGTGGTGCTCGACTACGGCGAGAAGATCGCCGAAGGAACGCCACAGAAGGTTCGCGCCGACCCGCGCGTGATCGAGGCCTACCTGGGCAAGAGCGCCTGATGGCAGAGGCGTAGTTGGCGGCAATTCTCGATGTCGAGAATATCGACGTTTTCTACGGCCGCATCCAGGCGCTGCGCTCGGTCAGCCTGCACGTCGACGAGGGAGAGATCGTTTCCCTGATCGGTGCCAACGGCGCCGGCAAGACAACAACCCTTCGAGCCATCTCCGGGCTGACGCCGGCGAGCACAGGGAAGGTCCGGCTGCGGGGTGAGGACATCAGCCGCCTCCAGGCCGAGGAGATCGTCGTCAAGGGCATCGGCCACGCGCCGGAAGGGCGACGAATCTTCGGCCGCATGACGGTCCGGGAGAATCTCGACCTGGGCGCCTACATCCGAAAGGGTGGGGTAACAAAGGCGGACCTGGAGCGGGTCTATACCTTGTTTCCCCGACTCAAAGAACGGCAGGGTCAGCTGGCCGGAACCCTGTCCGGTGGCGAGCAGCAGATGCTCACCATCAGCCGGGCCCTGATGTCCCGGCCGAAGGTGCTGCTGCTGGATGAGCCCTCGCTGGGGCTAGCACCGCTGATGGTCGACACCATCTTCAAAGTGATCATTGACATCAACCGTGAGGGCACCACGGTCCTGCTGATCGAACAGAATGCGCTGAAGGCGCTCAACGTTGCCCATCGCGGTTATGTGCTGGAAACAGGCCGGATTGTGAAGGAAGGGACCGGCAAGGAGCTGCTCGCAAGCCCCGACGTCCAGAAAGCCTATCTCGGAATCTAGCTAGCCGACCGGCCGTCCGGTAACCGCGGCCAGGATGATCAGGTAGACGCAGATCACGGCAAAGAGGCCGTACTCGAAGAAGATTCGTTTGGTCAGGGAATCGTCGAGCGTATGCACCAGCAGTCCCTGCCAGGCATACCAGGCGAAGGCGAGCACGACCGCGATGTAAGGGCTGCCCTGGTTCAAGTAGGTGACCATGCCGAAGGCACCGAAGGTCACTGTCCCCGCGGTCAGGAAGGCGGTTAGCAGTGCCACGCCCTCGCGGCGCGTGGCGAAGCGGAAGCTGCGGTAGCCGCTGAAGAGGCTGATCAAGAAGATCCAGCTGAACTTCAAGATGTTCGGAAGCTCGCTCGACTGGAGCACCAGGTAAAGCAATGCGAGGAGAGAGCAGAAGGTGGTCGCGTCGCGCAGGAAACGGTGCAGCGGCCGTTCTCTGCCCATACCGCGCGAAAGATCAACGTAGCTGCTGGTGAAGATGACGCCCCCCATCAGGAAGATGGCGAGCGCATGGATGCGGTAGTCGGGGGCAAGGATCGAAAAGGCTCCCGCCGCCACGATGGCCAGCACTGGTGAGATGTAGTGATCGAGACTCAGCCAGCCGGGCGTGCGATTACGCGCGTGGAGGAAGAGCAGGCCCAGGCAGACAAGTAGAGCCAGGCCCGCGGTTGCCTGCCAGACCTGGTTGGGGGTGAGCAACTCGGACTTGAAAGCAAGCCCCACGACGATCGCCCAGGCCGAGAGCAGGCCCAGGTAGCGGGTGCCCAGCTGGATCGGGCGGGGAGCCGTTCCGACCCGGGAACGGGTGGCACGGGTCTGTCCGGCTCGTGGGAGGGTCGCGGAAGAACTCGCCAGGGCCTCCGACATGGCCGGAAGTGTAGCAGGGAAACGTGCGTTTGGGGCTGGGGGAAAGTACGGCGGCGCAAGACCGAATTTGTATTCGAAAACATATGTTCGACGCGACTGACCGCCGCTGTGGAAACGGTGGAAAGCTGACCTGCCGGTCAGGCGGTGCTGGTCCCCTTTCGGCCGTACTTGTCCTCCAGCCGGACCACGTCATCGATCTCCGGCGAAGAGACCTCGAAGAACTCGCATTCCTCAACCCCGATCATCCGGTGCTTTTTCAGCGGGACGATGCGCTTGGACATGCCGGGCGTCAGCCGGTGGGTACGCATCGCACCGCTCTCGTCCTCGAGTTGCAGATCCATCGCTCCCTTGACCACCAGGACAGTCTCGTCCTTCTTTTCGTGGTACTGGAGGCTCAACATCTCACCGGCGTTGATGTGGATCACCTTCCCCAGGTATCGATCAGTTACCGCAAAGCGATTTTCCCAGCCCCATGGCTTCTTGACGACCAGGTCAGGCATGCTGCCGCAGTCCCAGGCGTTCTTCGAGTGAGGCCAGCAGTTGGTCCACACGCTCTTTCGACCGGGCTTCGCTGTAGACCCGAATGAGAGGCTCCGTACCGCTGAAGCGGATCAGCACCCAGCTGCCATCACCGAGGTAGTACTTGAAGCCATCGTCGGTCCGCGAGCGGACCACCGGCTCTCCCGCGATCTCGGTCGGAGCCTGCTCTTGCAGGCGGCCGTATAGCTCGGTACGCCGGCTCGCATATTCCTGCCTGTCCAGCTGAATATCGTGGCGCGCGTAGAAGTGCGGTCCGACCAGGTCGATCAGGTGTTCCAGAATCTTGGAGAGTGGCTGCCCGTACTGGACGATCATGTCGGCAAAAAACAGGCCGGAGAGCACGCCGTCACGCTCGGGGATGTGGCCGCGAAAGGCAAAGCCACCACTCTCCTCGCCCGCCAGGATGCCATTCACCTCGCTGAGCTTGGGCCCCAGGTACTTGAAGCCGACCTTTAGCTCATGCACCTTGACGCCGAAATGCTCCCCGAGCTTGTCGGCCATCGAGGTGGACGTTAGTGAGCGGACCACATCACCCTTCTGACCACGTTTCTCCACCAGGTACATCATCAGCAACGCCATCACCTGCAGCTGATTGATGAACTGTCCCCGTTCGTCGATGATGCCCACCCGGTCTGCATCCCCATCGTTGGCGATGCAGAGGTCGAACTTGCCACCGCGCATCCGCTCCATCGCTTCCGGCATGTAGTGGGCGATCGGCTCAGGATGCATGCCTCCGAACGATGCATTGCGCTCGCCGTGGATCTCCTCAACCCTGGTCTTGCCACCGGACAGGAGGGCGCGGATGTAGCCCTGGGATGCGCCGTACATCGGTTCGTGCAGGATGCGCAGGCCGGCTGACTTGACCCGGCCGAGGTCCACTAACCGGTTCACCTGCGCGGCATAGGCGGGTTGTGGATCGAAGACCTCGATCAAGCCCTGGCCTTTGGCGTCGTCGAATCGCACCTGCTTGACCCTGCCGCCGCGCTGAACCTTTACGATCTCCTGCTCCAGCCGCGCGGTCACCTCCGGGGAGGCGGAGCCGGCGTACTCGGGCTTGTACTTGAGACCGCTGAAGTAGTAGGGGTTGTGGCTGGCGGTGATGACGAGCGCGCCGCTGGCCTTCTTGTCGAGGATGGCGAAGGTCGAGACCTGAGTGGGTGCGGGTGCGTCGATCAGGAAGACCTTTACCCCGTTGGCGGCGAGCACCTGTGCCACCTCCCGCGCGAATAGGTCGGAGGAAAAGCGCGTGTCGTAACCGATGACCGCGGTCGGATTCGGCCGGCTGCTCAGGTACTGGGCGATCCCCTGGGATGCGACGCGGACCGAGTCGTAGGTGAAATCGTCGGCGATGATGCCACGCCAACCGTCGGTACCGAAGGTGATTTCGACTGGCACGCTCATGCCACTGGAGCCTGGCCGGCCCGAATGTATTGATCGGCTTTCACTCCCAGCGCCTGTAGATCATGTTCGAGCATTTCGCGGATCATCTCCTCAAAGCTAGTCGTTGGCGTCCAGCCCAGCCTGGCGCGTGCCTTGGAATGGTCGCCTCGGAGGTCCGGCACCTCGGCCGGCCGCAGATAGGCGTCGTCGATCTCGACATATTTCCGCCACTCGAGCCCGACCAGTCCGAAGGCAACCTCGACCAGGTCCGTGACGCTCCGGTCGACGCCCGAGGCGATCACGTAGTCGTCAGGCTCCTCCTGCTGGAGCATCAGCCACATCGCCTCGACGTAGTCGCGCGCGTGACCCCAGTCGCGCTTGGCTTCCAGGTTCCCGAGCCGGATCTTGCTGGAGCGGCCCGCCACGATCGAGGCGACACCGCGCGTGACCTTTCGAGTAACGAAGTTCTCGCCGCGGCGGGGCGACTCATGGTTGAAGAGGATGCCGCTGCAGGCGAACATCCCGTGAGCCTCTCGATAGTTGACCGTGATCCAGTGCGAATAGAGCTTGGCCACCGCGTAAGGGCTGCGAGGATGAAAGGGGCTGGTCTCGCTCTGCGGCGGAGGCGTCAGCCCGAACATCTCGGAGGTGGACGCCTGGTAGAAGCGAGTCTTGAGACCGGCCGTACGGATCGCTTCCAGTAGTCGAGTGGTCCCCAGCCCGTCGGTATCGCCGGTGTACTCGGGCTGGTCGAAAGAGATCAGCACGTGACTCTGAGCCGCAAGGTTGTAGATCTCGTCCGGCCGCAGCGTCATCACCAGCCGGTTGAGGCCCCCGGAATCCGTCATGTCGCCATAGTGGAGGACAAACCGGGATCCCTCGGAATGCGAGGGGTCGGTGTGCTCCAGGTGGTCGATCCTGGTTCGGTTCATGGAGGAGGATCGCCTGACCACGCCGTGAACCTCGTAGCCTTTGCCGAGCAGCAGCTCGGCGAGGTAGGAGCCGTCCTGCCCGGTGATCCCCGTTATCAGTGCGCGCTTCGGCACCGCCACAGTTTACAAACGATCAGGGACCGCGCACTCTCCGGGGTTAGAGGTAGTCGGTCTTCCCCATCTGTCGCAGCCGGTCGACGATCAGCTTGACGTCCTGAGAACGTGCCTTCGGGCAGATGAGGATGGCGTCGTCGGTCTCGATTACCACCATGTCTTCGAGCCCGACCGCAGCCACCAGCTTGCTTTCGGAGTGGATCATGCAGTTCCTGGAATCGATCAGGACGTGGTCGCCCTCGACGAAGTTGCCTGCGGCATCCTGCTCGAGGATGTCGTGCAGGTCGGCCCAGGAGCCGAGGTCGTGCCACTCGAAGCTGGCGCGGACCATCAACAGGTTGCGCGTCCGCTCCAGCACGGCGGTGTCGATCGCCTCGCTGGGCAGGGCACGGTAGGCATCGTCGGCCTGCTCGCGAGTTCCCGACTTGAGGGCGGCCCTGACTCGTTCGAGGTTCTGGTGCAGAAGGGGGGCATGCTCGGCGATCTCCTTGAAGAGCACGTCGACCGGCCAGCTGAAGAGGCCGAGATGCCAGAGGTAGTCACCGGACTTGAGATATTCCTGCGCCGTTCGGAGATCCGGCTTTTCGACGAAGGATTTGACGCGATAAGCAGGCACAGCGCCTCCCTCCTCGACCGGCTCGCCGGGGCGAATGTAGCCAAAGGCCGTCGAGGCGTAGGGCGGGGTCAAGCCAACCGTCACCAGTGACCTCCGTCGCTCGGCCCAGCCGGCCTCCGCGTCGAGGGTGCGGACGTAAGCATCCTCATCCTCGCCGAGGTAGTGATCGGCATGTACCGAGAGCATGGTCGCTGCGGGATCGATGGCGCCGATCGTAAGGGCAGCCAGCCCCAGGGCTGAAGCGGTTCCGCGACGAGCCGGCTCCACGATATAACGATCGTCGGGCAGCTGCGGCAGTTGCTCCTTGATGCTGGGGACCTGGGAGCGCTCCGTCACGACGTAGACAAGGTCAGAGAGCCGCTGGACGCGGGCGAAGGTCGCCTGGAGCAAGGACTGGCGGCCATGAAGCGTCAGCAGGTGTTTCGGGGTGCGCTCCCGTGAGCGCGGCCAGAGCCGGGTGCCGCTGCCGCCGGCCAGGATTACAACGTGGCGGCTCATCCGCCGGCGGCCTCGCAACTTCGCCAGTATTTGAGCGTGTCACGCAGGGTTTTCTCGAGCGGGATCTTCGGCTTCCAGCCGGTCAGGCGCTGAAAGCGGCGAGGGTCACAGACGTAGACTTCCGCCTCGGCCACCCGGGTTCGGGAAGGGTCAGCCTCCAGGGAGATCTTTTTTCGGCTGAATCGGATGAGCGACTGCGCGATCTCGCCGATTGACACCGCCCTCCCTGAGCCGAGGTTGTAGACCTCGCCCGCCCTGCCCTTCAACAGCGCCAGCAGGTAGGCCTGGGCCATATCGCGCACGTCCGTGAAGTCGCGTTTCACCTTGAGATTGCCGACCTTGAGGCGCGGTTCCTGCCGCCCCAGCTCGATACGTGCGATCTGCTGGGCGAAGTTCGATACCGCGAACTGGGGCGCCTGCCGCGGCCCGACGTGGTTGAAGGGCCGGACACGCACGCAGGGAAGCTCGCGGCTGAGGTAATACTGAAGCCCAAGGTAATCCTGAGCCACCTTGCTCACCGCGTATGGACTGAGCGGGCGTAGCGGAGTGTCCTCGTCGAGTCGCCGGCCACGGCCGGAAACGCGCCCGTACTCGTCGGTCGAACCCACCACCAGAACCCGGGGCCTGGGGTTGAGAAGCACGAGCGCATTCAGCAGGTTGGCCTGGCCGCCGACATTGTTGGTTATGGTCGCGGCCGGGTCCTCCCAGGAGGCCGCCGGGCTGCTCAGCGCAGCCAGGTGAAAGACGAGGGCGGGACGCACCCTGGAGACGACAGCCTGCACCCGCTCGCGGTCAAGCAGGTCCACCTCGTGACAGACCACCGCGGATGGTAACTCGGCGCGTGGATCGGGGTTCGGTTTTCGCGTCGTGCCGTGGACCTGGTAGCGCTGCCTGATCAGGAGGTCGGCGAGGTGACTGCCGGCAAAGCCATCGACCCCCGTGACGAGGACGGGGCCGCGCTCAGGCGTTCTGGGACTCCACCACCTGGAGGCGCTGGACGCCGGCCTCGTCGGCCAGAGCGGCGGCCTTGTCGGTTCGCTCCCAGGGCAGGTCGAGGTCGGAGCGACCGAAATGCCCGTAGGCCGCAGTCTGCTTGTAGATCGGGCGGCGCAGCTCCAGCTCACGGATGATCTCGAGCGGGCTGAGGTCGAAGTGCTTGTTGACGAGGTGCTCGATGGTGGCCACCGGCACTCGCTCGGTGCCAAAGGTCTCGACCAGGATCGAAACGGGTTTGCGGACGCCGATCGCGTAGGCGACCTGGATCTCGCAGTGTGTCGCCAGCCCGGCCGCCACCACATTCTTGGCGACGTAGCGGGCGGCGTAGGCGCCGGAGCGGTCAACCTTGGAGGGATCCTTGCCGGAAAAGCAGCCGCCACCGTGACGGGCGTAGCCGCCGTAAGAGTCGACGATGATCTTTCTTCCCGTGAGCCCCGCGTCTGCCCGGGGGCCGCCCAGGACGAAGCGTCCCGTCGGGTTGATGTGAATCGTCGACTGCTGGTCGAGCATCTTGGCGGGCACGACGACGTCGAGCACCGTCTCACGCAGGTCCTCCCGGATCTGCTCCAGGCTGGTCTCTTCAGAATGCTGCGCCGACAGCACAACGGTGTCGATCCGCTGCGGGCGCCCCTCGACGTACTGGACGGTCACCTGTGTCTTCCCGTCGGGTCCCAGGTACGGCAGGGTCTTGTCCTTGCGGACGCGCGCCATCTGGCGAGCCAGCAGGTGAGCGAGGTGAATCGGCATCGGCATCAGCTCGGGCGTCTCATCGCAGGCGAAACCGAACATCATGCCCTGGTCACCGGCTCCGCCGGTGTCGACGCCCTGGGCGATGTCGGGCGATTGCTTATCGATGGAGACGATGACCCCGCAGGTGTCGGCGTCGAAGCCGAAGCCGGGGCGGTCGTAGCCAGCCTGCTGGATCGTCTGGCGGATTATGTCCCGCATCTCGACGTAGGTATCTGTGGTGATCTCCCCAATCACGAAGGCGAGACCGGTCGTCACCGCGGTCTCGCAGGCGACCCGTCCCAGCGGGTCCTTCGCCATGATGGCGTCCAGGATCGCGTCTGAGATCTGGTCGGCGACCTTGTCGGGATGCCCCTCCGTCACCGACTCCGAGGTGAAGAGGTGCGTCGATCGCTTCATCGCGTGCCCGACTCCCAACCGCTCAGGTACTTGGACTGTTCCTCGGTCAGGGTGTCGATCCCGATCTGCATCGCGGCCAGTTTCAGGCGCGCGATATCTCGATCGATCTCCTCGGGGACCGGGTAAACCCGGGGCTGCAACTCGCGAGCGTAGTTGACCAGGTACTCGGCGGAGAGCGCCTGGTTGGCAAAGCTCATGTCCATGACAGCTGCGGGGTGTCCCTCGGCCGCGGCCAGGTTGACGAGGCGGCCCTCGCCGAGTACGAAGAGTCGGCGCCCGTCACGGAGCTTGTACTCCTCGAGCGAGGTTCGGATGGTGCGAACGCTCTCCGCCATGCCGTCGAGCGCGCTGAGGTTGATCTCGTCGTTGAAGTGGCCCGAATTCGCCAGGATAGCGCCACTCTTCATCCCCTTGAGATGTGCCTCATCGAGGACATTGATGTCACCGGTAACGGTGACGAAGATGTCGCCTTCTTTCGCCGCTTCCTTCATCGGCATCACCCTGTAGCCGTCCATGACGGCCTCGAGGGCGCGGACGGGTTCGACCTCGGTGACGATGACGTGGGCGCCCATGCCGCGTGCACGCATCGCCAGGCCGCGGCCACACCAGCCGTAACCGGCGACGACGAATACCTTCCCGGCCAGCAGCACGTTGGTTGCCCGGATGATGCCGTCGATGGTGCTCTGGCCGGTGCCGTAGCGGTTGTCGAAGAAGTGCTTGGTCATGGCCTCGTTGACCGCGACGATCGGGTAGCGGAGCACCTTGTGCTCGGCCATGCTCTTCAGTCTCACCACACCGGTGGTCGTCTCCTCGGTGCCGCCGATGACGTCACCGATGATGTCCGTCCGATCCTTATGCAGCGCGGCGACCAGGTCGGCGCCGTCGTCCATGGTCATGGTCGGGCGGTGCTCGAGCGCCGCCGCGATGTGGCGGTAGTAGGTCTCGTTGTCCTCACCCTTGATGGCGAAGACGCTGATCCCGTGGTCCTGCACCAGCGAAGCGGCGGCCGCGTCAGACGTCGACAAAGGATTAGAGGCGCACAGAACCAGGTCGGCCCCGCCCGCCTTGAGCGTGATCGCCAGGTTGGCCGTCTCGGTGGTGACGTGGAGGCAGGCCGAAAGCCGGTGACCCTTGAGCGGTTGCTCTTTTGCGAAGCGTTCCCGGATCTGGCGCAGAACCGGCATCTCCTGGGCGGCCCAGTCGATCATGCGCGCGCCTTCGGCGGCGAGCTTCGGGTCCTTGACGTCGTAACGCTGGGCGGGAATGATTGCCATGGTCAGGGTTTATCCCCGGTAGGGGCGAGAGAGATCATATCGAGAAGCCTATCGAAGCGGGACTCGACTTCGCCCATGCCCGCTTCGGCGACGCCGGTGACACTGAAGTCCTGGACGGCCAGCGAGCCCAGCACGCTGCCGTAGAGCATCGCCCGGCGTAAGACAGCTTCATCGACAGTGCCCGCGCGGGCGATCGCCCCCAGG
>DASWQQ010000197.1:0-2114 GCA_036403615.1 Candidatus Dormiibacterota bacterium
TCGCGGTCAACACGGACATCGAGGCAACCGACGCGCCGTCGATCGTTCGCTTCGTCAAGGAACGTGACGTAGGCCTGACAATCATCGGTCCGGAGGCGGCGGTTGCGGCCGGCCTCGCGGACCGGCTCGCAGAAGCGGGCCGCCTCGTTTTCGGCCCGACAGCGGCCGCGGGCCGGATCGAGAGCAGCAAGGCCTTCGCCAAGCAGCTGATGTCTCGCGCTGGCGTCGCGACCCCGGCGCACCATGTCTTCGATGAGGTGACGCGCGCCAGAGACTTCGTTCGAGGGGAGAAGCGGCCCTTCGTGGTCAAGGCAGACGGGCTTGCGAAGGGCAAGGGAACGATCGTCGCCAACGACGTCGACGAAACACTGAGGGCCATCGACCAGCTGATGGTCGAACGCAACCTTGGGTCGGCCGCGGACTCGATTCTTCTCGAGGAGAGGATCGAGGGCCGTGAGGTATCGCTGATGGCAATGGTGGATGGACGCAGGGTCGTGCCGCTGCCGCCTGCTTGCGATTACAAGCGCGCCCTGGAGAACGACCAGGGCCCCAACACAGGCGGGATGGGAGGATACTCGCCACCCGGTTTCTTTTCCAGCGTCGATAGCCAGGATGCCGTCCGTACGGTGTTCGAACCGGTGGTGGCGGCGCTGGCGGAGGCGGGGACGCCCTACCGCGGTTGCCTTTATGCTGGACTCATGGTCTCAGAGAGGGGAATCCAGGTGCTGGAATTCAACGCCCGTTTCGGCGATCCCGAAGCACAGGTCGTTCTTCCGCGTCTCGACGGCGACCTGCTTTCGATCATGCAGGCCGCCGCGGCAGGGGACCTGTCGGATAGCCCTCCCACCTGGTCGCCGCGGCCAAGTGTGGGCGTGGTCCTCACCTCGAAGGGATATCCCGGCAACTACCAGGTGGGAATGCCGATCGAGGGTCTCGGCCGGATCGAACGCGATACCTTCGCCTTTCACGGTGGTACCAGTGCCGGACCGTCTGGTTATGAGACGGCGGGAGGCCGGGTCCTCACCGTGGTCGCGCTCGGTGACAGCATCGCGGAGGCCCGTGACCGCGCCTACCGGGGCGCGCAGCGGATCCGCTTCGAGGGGATGAGCTTTCGCTCCGACATCGCACGGCGGGAGATCGAGGTAGGGGCGACGCCATGAGCGAAAAGCCGCTGGTCGGGATAGTCATGGGCAGTGAGTCCGACCGTCCCACGATGCAGAAGTGCTGCGAGGTTCTCGATGGCTACAAAGTCACATACGAGGTGGTCGTGCGCTCCGCCCACCGCGACCCCGAAGGCTGCAGGGAGTGGGCAACCGGCGCTGAAGCCCGCGGGATCAAGGTGCTGATCGCGGCGGCTGGTGGGGCCGCGCATCTGCCTGGTGTTACAGCGGCCTGGAGCGTCCTGCCGGTGATCGGCGTGCCCATGTCGGGGGGCACACTCGGCGGACTGGACGCCTTGCTTTCGATGGCGCAGATGCCGGCAGGCATCCCGGTCGCGACCGTGGCCATCGGTGAGGCGGGGGCAAAGAATGCGGCTCACCTCGCGATGGCCATTCTGGCGCTCGGTGACGGCGGGGCCCGCGAAGCGCTGGTCAAAGCACGGGAGGCGATGCGCGCGCCCAAGCGCGGCTGACGGGCCAAGCCGTGAA
Source organism: Candidatus Dormiibacterota bacterium (assembly GCA_036403615.1). GTDB lineage: Bacteria > Chloroflexota > Dormibacteria > CF-121 > CF-121 > JALYYC01. The sequence goes on from DASWQQ010000197.1 coordinate 1,650, forward strand.
GTCGTACGACGCGGCTCGCGAGCACGCTGATCTTCAAAGCGAAATCGAACGCCTCGGCGCCCAGCTTGAGCTCAGCTGGTCTAAAGAACTTCGAGCGCTGAAGGCATTCGGACTTCGGGACGGCATGACGGTGGTTGACCTTGGATGCGGGCCCGGTCAGATGCTGGCAAAGCTGAGCACCGCTTTTCCCCGAAGCCACCTCACAGGAGTGGAGCTCGACGCCAGGCTCTGTGCCGAAGCCGCGGACCGCCTCGAGCGTCGCTCTGAACTGGTCGTGGTCAATCGATCGGCACTCGACACCGGGCTGGGAGCGGCCAGCGTCGACTTTGCCGTGGCTCGTTTTCTCTTCCAGCACCTCCATGATCCGGTCCAGGCGGCGCGGGAGGCGCTCCGGATACTCAAGCCGGGCGGCAGCCTCGTGGTGATCGACGTCGATCAGTCGATCTGGGGGCTGGCTGATCCGCC
>DASWQQ010000198.1:0-2404 GCA_036403615.1 Candidatus Dormiibacterota bacterium
GCACCTGGCCGTGTATGGCGGCAAGCTGCAGAAGAAGTTTTGCCAGCCGGCCCGCGAGGTCGAGGAACGCCAAGTCACCTGCCTTCTCCGTAAGGTTCCGAACGAGCTTGCCGATTAGCTTAAGGAACTCGTCTGCCAGTCCGGGGTTGATGCTCATAAGCTCTAGCAGTTGCCTCCTCGGCAACACGAAGATCGACGCGGATTTCAACGCGACCACCGATGCTGAACGTGGTGATCCGTCGAGCAGCGCTAGCTCACCGAAGATCTCCTCCGGTCCGAGGATGTTCAGCACCATCTCGTCGCCGCGTTCTGATGTGAAAACGATTTTCACCAGCCCGTCAATCACAGCATAAAGATGATCTCCGGGGTCACCCTGGTGACAGATGATCTGTCCAGGAGCGTAGATACGGGACAGACCGGCGCGCGCGGTGGCCGAAATGCCCTCTTGGCTGAGCACTTGGAACAGTGGAATTTCGGCCAGCACATCAACGATCGGCCGGCCGTGTGCGGCCATGGGCACAGTCTAGTACTCCAGCCGTAGACCGTGATCTTGCGGCGTGTCGTCCGGGACATAAGCCTGCCACCACGTGATCGTCTTCGGTTCGTGACGACTTCAGAAAATCACGCCGTGGCCGTTGGTCACAGCGTAGTGACGCAGTGATGGTCGCGGATGCCGGAGAAGCTGCTCGGTCGGGTGGCCGGCCGGTTTGGCCGGGTCGAGCCGTGGTGGTGGTTGCGGGGGTTCGTGCGGCGTTGCTGGCGCGCGGCGCCGAGCCGGGGCTTGTTCGTTTCGATGTTGCCGACTCCGGTGCGCCGATCAGGTGGACACGGCGTCGCACTGAAGAGTGCGGTTGCCCCCATGGCCGGTTGGCACAGGGCGGCGTGCGCCCACAGCGACGATTCAAGGGGTGGCTACCGAGGCCGGCAGTGATGAGGATCTAATACCTCAGGCGAGCACCGCGATAACAGTAAGTAGCGCTCTGGCCGGTACCAGTTAAACTCGCCGCCGCAGCTTGCGTCAGGTATATGAGACAGCACTGTTGCATCAAGTCAAGGGTGTCTTAGCCATACACTAAAGCGCGCGGAGCCAGGCCCCTTAGGCACCTTGGCGTACCTTAACAACCGGCATCCGAGGACCTGTTGTGCCTTGTGGGTGAGCAGGTGGGCCAGGTGGGTGAGCTGATCGCTAAATGCGACAGTGCTGTCCGTGACGTCACGGCCGTCGAACGGGAACTCTGGACGTCCCTGGGGCAGTAGAGTCTCGGAGTGGGATGATGTCCTCGTGGGAGACAGGCGATGATGACCGCGCCGCATGTCCAGTGCTGAGTTTAATCGCGACGCCGTGGAGCTGGTGTGAGCAACCGGCCGACCGACCATGGATATGGCACTGTTGCATTAAGCGATGGGTCCGTTCGGCCTCCAATCGTGCGCCCAAAAGCCCTGCCGCCTGTTGCGGAATGACCGTTTTATGCCGATCGTCGCCGGCGCCTGAAGTGCGTGTCGCTCGACTTTGCCATCCCTCGAGGGCGCCCTCTCCGTTACTGCAACAATTCCGCTGCCCCAGCGCACGACCAAGAGGCCGGGCTGGCGGCCGGCCGGCGTGGCGGTGGCCTACAAGCTGCTCGAGGCTGTCCAAGCCCGCCGGCGACGGCTCAACGGCCAGGGGTTCGGCGCGCTCGTCCGCGCTGGCACCGAGTTCATTGACGGAAAACTGCAAGAAAGGGACGACTACGAACGGAAGTTTGGGGGCGCGCCGCCTGCGAAAGCTGTAAACCGTCAAGTCCGCTGGCTAGGAGGTATACAGTGGCTCCACCAACGGCAGGCCACGACCGCGATGACGACATAATCCAGCTCGCCTTTGCAATCCTCGACGAGGAATTGCGCTCGTGGGTAAAGACCCGGCACCGAGGTCATGCATCGCAAGCCGAGGGAGTCTCGGAGCCACACAAGCAGAGCGGGGACGCCTCGTGATCTGCTTCCGCTGCGGGAACGACAACGCCGCCTCATTTCGCTTCTGCAGCAACTGTGGCACCGAGCTCGGCGAAGCATGTCTGACATGCGGCTATGAGAATCCCGTAGAGTCGAAATTCTGTGGTGGTTGCGGCGCACGGCTACAGGAGATTCGGGGGGAAGATGCTCGGGGCGAGCGCCGCCAGTTGACCGTGCTGTTTTGCGACATGGTAGGAGCTACTGCCCTGTCTCAGCTTCTCGATCCCGAGGACCTGAGGGAGCTGATCATCTCCTGTCAGAAGGTCTGCGGGGCCGCGGTGCTCGCCCACGAAGGCCATGTCGCCCAGTATCTCGGCGATGGCGTGCTGATGTACTTCGGCTATCCGCGCTCCCACGAGGACGAAGCGCAACGAGCCGTCCGCTGCGGGCTCGACATCCTCAAGGGCGTCGAAGG
>DASWQQ010000199.1:0-1880 GCA_036403615.1 Candidatus Dormiibacterota bacterium
GCTCGTTGCCGCCGCCGGTATCCCGGTAGCGAAACTGTCGGGCCGGGCGTTGGGCCACAGCGGCGGCACCCTCGACAAGCTCGAGTCGATTCCCGGCCTCCGGGTCGACCTGGCCATGGATGCCTTCGTCGAGCAGGTTCGACGCATCGGAATCGCGGTGGCCGGCCAGACCTCCGATATGGTTCCGGCCGACAAAGCGCTCTACGCCCTGCGCGACGCAACCGCTACCGTAGATTCCCTACCCCTGATCGCCAGCAGCGTCATGAGCAAGAAGCTTGCGGCCGGCGCGGACGCCATCCTGCTCGACGTCAAGTGTGGTCGCGGCGCCTTCATCGAAGGTGTCGAGGAGGCGGAGGCACTCGCCACCGCCCTGGTCTCGATCGGGACCAGCGCAGGCCGCGAAACGGTCGCCTATGTGAGCGACATGGAACAGCCACTGGGCTGCGCGGTGGGCAACGCCCTGGAAGTCAGAGAAGCGATCGAAACGCTTGGCGGCCGCGGGCCTGCCGACCTGGAAGCGCTCTCCCTTTACTTTGGCGCTGAGATGCTTCGACTGGCCGGTGCGGACCCGGTCGACCTTCGGAGTCTGCTCCGCGACGGCACCGCTTTACGCAAGTTTGCGGAACTCATCTCTGCGCAAGGGGGTGACGCCTCAGTCGTTGAGGACCCCTCGCGCCTGCCGGCGGCGGCGGCGCAGGTTACCGTCTCTGCGCAAGCTACTGGGCGTCTCGCCGCCGTCGATGCGCTTGAGGTCGCCATGGTCGCGAAGCGCCTGGGAGCTGGCAGGGACCTCAAGGACGCGCCAATCGATTACGCCGTCGGCATCGTCCTGAACAAGAAGGTCGGCGAGCAGGTACGTTCCGGGGAGCTACTTGCCACCATCCACGCAAGAAGCGCCCCTGAAGCCGCGAGCGTTGCGCCGCGCCTTACAGCTGCCTTTCGACTCTCGGAATCCGGGAAGGCGCGCCCCCTTCTTCTTCGACGTGTTACCGCTTCCGGTACCGAGCGCCTGGCCACGTAAGGCATCCAGAAATCCGCAGACACGATGCTCTACTCATGCGCAAGTCACTCGGCCAGAGCGCCCTGGCGATGGCAGTCAGCCTCTCCCTCCTGGTCGCGCTGGGCGTCGCCGGGATGCAGGCCTTTGGCTTCGGACTGCGCACATTACAGCTGCATGCCGCGGCGGCCGCGGGCGCCCAGGCCATGGCGCACGGGCTTCGAGTTGGAAACCCGTCAGTGAGGCCGTGCTGGGAAGCCACCGACGGCCTCCAGCGGCCGTCAGTCTATTCGGAGACAGAAGTTTGCCGCGCCGTGGTTGCGAACCTTGGAACACTCGACGTCAGGCACGCGACCTTTCGGGTAAGCGGACAGAACCTCGATTCAAACGGTCGGCCCACCCTATACCGGGTGACTGTCAGCTACCGGGAGCCGGTAACCTCGCCCCTCCTCCAGCTGTTCATGGGCGAGACGGTCACGAGCTCTGCCGAAGCGACCTCTACCGGCACCTAGCGGGCGCATAAACCTAGTTGCTCTAAACTCGGCTCGGACGATGGCCGACCTCCAGTACCACATTCGCTGCAAGCCGGGCGATGTCGGCGAGGCCGCGTTGCTCCCGGGTGATCCCGGCCGCTGCGAATCGATCGCCCGGCTCTTCACACGCCCTCGCCTGATAGCCAGCAATCGGGAATACATCACCTACACCGGCGAGGTTGACGGCCGCGCGATCTCAGTCTGCTCCACCGGCATCGGCTCTCCGTCGACTGCGATCGCCGTCGAGGAGCTGGCCGCAATCGGAGTTAGGACCTTCATCCGTGTCGGCACCACCGGTTCGATTCAGAAGGGCGTCGGCTTCGGCGACCTGGTTGTCGCCACCGGAGCGG
>DASWQQ010000200.1:0-2135 GCA_036403615.1 Candidatus Dormiibacterota bacterium
TCGATTGCGGCACCTGAGACTCGGCAGGCTCCGGCCTGGGCGGATGAGATGCCGGTACCTCGTGCTTCAGCTCGTGAGCTCGTGCCTTCACCCAGATTAGAGGAACCCGAACCGGTCGCCCGTCCGGCGGTGTCCGCCTCCGAGGTGGTGCGTGGCTTCGAAGTGGGTCGGGATCGATATGTCACGCTCGAGCCGGAGGATCTTGCCGAGCTCGCTCCGGAACAGACACGAACGATTGACATCGAGCAGTTCGTCGAGGTCGGGGCGGTCGACCCGATCTACTTCGATCGGAGCTACTACGCCGTGCCGGATCGCGACCACGCACGGCCCTACGCCCTTCTCACCGAGGCAATGCGGGAGACAAAGAAGCTTGCCATTTGCTGGTTCGTGCTGCGGCGCAAACGCTACCTGGCCGCGGTCCGGGCCGATGGAAACCTGATGATCCTGACCACTCTCTTCTTCGCCGATGAGATCGTGCCTCGCGCCGGCCTGGAGCCACGCCCAGTCGCAGACCTAACCAAGCGGGAGCGGGAGATGGCGAGGCTGCTGCTCAACACGCTGACCGGTCCCTTCGAGCCGGAACGATACCCGGACGACTACCGACAGCGGGTGCAGGCTTTGATCGAGGGAAGGATCAAGGACGCCAGACCGGTGCCGGCCCATCAGGCCGGGCGGAGCCCGGGCATCGACGAACTGATGGCTGCGCTACAGGCGAGCGTCAGCGAGGCGCAATTGCAACGGAAGGCAAAGCCGCGCCCCCTGGCTCGCCGCAAGCGGAAAACCGCCTGAGGGCTGGTGGGGCTCAGGCCGCCGCTTCGGACGCTTCCCGGCGGGGCCTGACCGCCGAATGTTTGGGCCCAAGCTGGCCGAGTAGTACCAGCATGATGGCCCATGCGGTGTACAGGATGGTGGTGCTGACATAGGGACCAATCGCTCCCTCGGACTGGAGGATGAAGAGTGTATTGGGCCAGGTATTGAGCGAAGCGTGGAAGAGCAGCACCATGAGCAGGCTCCGACCGGCACGATTCCAGATCCAGCCGGAGATCACCGAAAGTGCAACCGTCCGAACGATGAAAAGGGCCAGTGGTAGATGGCTTTGCGGCGTGGTGGGGATGAGGAATAGCGGTAGGTGCCAGAGTGCCGAGGCGATGCCGATGATCAGGGACGACTGAAGAATCCCGAGCTTGCACTGCAGGCGTGGTTGGCTGAATCCACGCCAGCCGAACTCCTCGCCCAGCGGCCCGCCGAGGAGGAGGACGAAGGCGAACGTCGAGGGGATAGCCAGCCAGCGATCGATATCGGTGAGGCCGGGAAAGCTGCCGCCCTTCACGATATGTATGCCGAGGACGGCAAAGCGCAGCAAGGCCGGCAGGAGTAGGGCCGCGGCATACCACCTGACGTTGATGCGCCAGCGGATTGCCTGCTTGAGCAGGCTCAGAACACCGCGGTTGCCCGACAACTGGCCGGTCATCGCCAGGGCTGAGAAAAGCGGCCCGAAGGTGCCGACGATGACCATCAGTTCCTTGAAACCGCCGGACATGTCGAACAGGCCGCGGTCTGCGGCCACAACCAGCAGCCAGCAGCACCAGGAGATGGCTATGGCGCCGACATAGAAGGCGGCGGCCGACCGGATCGGATCAGGATCGCGTTGCATCATCCGAGCGATGTAACGGGCCCTCGCTTCGAGGCTTGCCGAAGCGTCAGCGTACCGGGAGGCTATACGTGGTCCAGTTGCCGCGCCGCCCACCCTGGCGGTCGTAGAAGCGCTGGGCCGCAAGATTGTCGTTCGCTGTTACCCAGTCGATACGCAGGTAACCTTTCTCGGCCCCATACTGGCGGGCCGCCGCCAGGAGCGCGGCGCCGATGCCGGCCCTGCGCGCCTGAGCAGAAACGAAAAGGTCGTTCATCACCAGGATTGGGCCGGCGACGAGAGTGTCGAAGGTGGAATAGAGGGTCGCAAAGCCGAGCAAGTCGTTGCCTTCCTGGGCCACCAGCACTATGCCGAGCCCCTCATCAGTATCAAGCCGATCGAGCAACGAACCCATCTGGGCCGCACCGGGAAAGGCTGTCTGATAAAAATCGAAGTATCCCCGGATCAGTGACAGCAGTTTCTCACGGTCTGCTTGGGTTGCCGG
>DASWQQ010000201.1:0-3390 GCA_036403615.1 Candidatus Dormiibacterota bacterium
AGGACTCGCTGAACCTGCACTATCGTCCACACGTCAGCGCCGCGAGCAGTTGGATGCGCGTTGCACATAGTGCCGATCTGTAAAGAAAAGGACTATTTTCCCTGCAATGTGCCGACGTTCCGCCTTTCGCGGAAGGGGATTTACGGAACTGCCCAGCTCACTGACCGCGGCTATCGGACCGGCAGCTTCTTGGGGGTCGTGCCGGCCTCGTCCCGGATGAGCAACGTCCAGCCTCGATCGAATTCGTTCGCCTCACTGGACCTTGCGAGGAGGAGCGTTTCCTGCCGCCGCAGACTTAGCGGTCCATTCCGGGTCGGAGCGCGGGCCGCCCGCGGCGTTGGTCGCTCCCCGAAGCTGGTCCGGCGCGATATCCGTGACGCGCTTCCAGGCCTGCGAAGCACAGAACACCAGCATGCAGCCTTTCACGGTCAGCGTTGCGGGCTCATCGCTCCACACGCTCACGTCATAGGACTTCCCATTGTCGGCGTTGTAGACCTTGCCTTCGTAGTGCCCCTCACCGTTCGGCTTCAGCCCGAGCAGCATCTGATGGCCGAGTTGCAACCGACCCTGCTTGCTCGGGTCGGGGTTGTATCGGTCGGTCTTCGGTTTTCCGTTCTCATCCAGCGGCTTGCTGCCCCACACAACGTAGCCGCAGAGGCGCGTGCCGTCCGAACCGCACCGCTCGGTCCGGACACGGGCGCGGCCATCCTCGGTCAGCCAAGTGCCGAACGGCTCTGCCGCGCGCGCCGCGTTCGGGTGTGTGCAACTGAGCACTGCGACGGCAGTGATGAGAGCGACCGTAGCCGCACGAGCAATGAAAAGGGTCATCACGTTTCTTTTCACAAGATTGGGCAGGGCAAGTTGGCCCTCAGAAGGCCCCGGTCAGCGGAAAGGTGTGTCTGCGGACGGGATCTCAAGGGGCGGTTTCGACCCGCTCTTTGGGGTGCTTGGCGAGTTCTGCTCGGAGGCGCGCCGCCTCGGCTTCGTGTCTCTCGGCAGATGCTGCGATCCGCGAGCACAGATGGTCGTGGAACGAGCGTAGCGACTGCATCCGGCGCACCATCGGTTCCTCCATCGTGATAGCCGTTCACCCGCCACACCGTGGTCGGCGGTCCGTTCGGTCGATGCGCTGCAGGGGCCGGGTTCATCGAGGATCGTGAGAAGGCGTTCAGCGAGGCGATCTCGCGCCGCTAACGAAGCATACATCCGAACCTCACGGCGGCTTCAGGATGGGCTCAGATCGCGATGATCCCCGAGTAAGCGCCGACCGGACGCGATAATCTGTATAGCCTGACCGCCTAAGTCCACGTCACGGGCAGTTCGTTCATATGTTCTCAGACGTTCGATCACGTCAGCGTTAGGCTTGGTGACGCCTTCCAATCATTCGCGCACAATATGAGTCACCATACTTGGCAGTAACGTGAGATTGATCTCTGTTAAACTTATCTTGACTTTCATAAATCCGATCCACTGTTGGAATGGACGGCTTAAGTCACGGTAAATCCGCTCTGACATCAGCGTGGGTTAATCTCTCCTACCAGTAGGAGCAGTTACAGGGGAGCCACAGACGGCCCGATGGGATGCGGGCATGGGTGTGATGGATGCGCAGCTCAACCAAGGGACGACGGAACCCGTTCACTCCGGACTGTCACGGGGGACGGTCAGTGTAGGCACGATACGTCGTCCTTCGTGTGGGACATGAAAAACCGTAGCATCTCGCGGCTGGCGTTGGGACCTGCTGGATCGGTGTGCGACCCGACCGGGTCACCGCCGGCCCATGCATGGCCGGCGCCGTGCAGGACCCACCGTTCCGATGCCCACCGGCGTTCCGGTTGGGTCAGGATGGTTCGGGTGTACGCCATCCCGCCGCTTGAGCGCCCCTCCATGACGGAGGTGTTCAATCCGGCATCCGGCCTCGCCTGAGTGAATGCCTGATCACCGTTGACCGGGGATACTGTCCTGTCGCAGTCGCCGTGGAACACGATGGTCGGCACCGGATGCGTCGCTTGGCGCGGCCTCACCGAGGAGCCTCGACGCATTGCCGAGATCGCCGCAGACATGGACCTAGCCGAACCGCACGCCAACCCGGAATGGATGCCGACGGCGGCGTAGATGTCTGGGTAGGCCAACGCCATTACCGCGGCGGCCGCGCCCCCTGAGGAGAGGCCGGCGATGTAGACCCGCGCGGGATCAACGTCGAAATCATCCATGACCTGGCGTGTCAGGCCGGCCAGGATAGACGGCTCGCCCCGGTTGCGGCGTTGGTCGCTGTCCCTGAACCAGTTCCAACTCTTAGCGATGTTGGCCGACCGCGGCTGGTCGGGATAGGCGACCAGGAAGCCCTGCTCCTCGGCCAGCTCGTCCATCCGGGTCCCGATGGCGAAATCGCGCGATGTCTGGGAGCAGCCATGCAGCATCACCACGAGCGGAAGGGACCCACCGCTGGACCCTGACGGGACGAACAAGTCGTAGGCCCGGCTACCAGCCTCATTGCCGAACCGGCGCTCCAGTGCCTGGAGCCGGTCGAGGGATCGCCCCCGTGTCCTCATCGGGCGGTACCGAGGTATCCGGTCATCGGAATGCTTTCATGGAGGGTGCTGCCTGAGGCGTCCGGGCCGACTACGGCAGGGCGCCGATCATGCCCTTGGCCTCTGTCATGGTGTGCTCGCAGGCGCGTTTGTCGCCCCGACGGTCCTCGTCGGTTGCCCGGACGATGAGGGTCCGGGCAATCGCAACGTGATCGGCCGTCGAAACGGTATCCGGGTCGCTCGGTGCATCGAGGCGCACCGTGGTCACGCCACGGGGGGATCCGGTGCGGAGGACGTGACCTGGCTGAAGGCCGCTGACCTGAACGGCACCGGCGCTGTCGAGGCGGCGCTCGATGGTGCCGATCTGCTCGGAGCACGAGGACGCTAGCGCGGGAAGCGGCGCGAGAGCGAGAACGAGGGTCGCAAGAGATGGAGCAAGGCGCATCGGGATAACTTCCAGGGAGGTGGCAGCATCGTGGCTCCACCCGACGAGCGAAGGAGCTGATGCCGTCCCTCACGCAGCGATGCGAGGGTAGCGATGGTCCAACAGTTGAATTCATTATTTGTTGCGCTGCAACAGGGAACGCAGGGCAGGCCCGCGTCCGAAGCCGGGTCATTCCTTCCGGCTCGATGATCCGTCATCGACATCGCGATGCTCGGCCTGGACCTCGACAAAGGTATGGATCTTGGGCGAGAGCTGACAGCTTGTCGGCCAAACTCAAAACTCAAGACAGAAACTCATACCATAGCGTGTCCAGAAATGACCGCTTTCCGGACAGGGCGGAGATCGCGCGTTCGGCTATGCCGAAAGCTGTGTTGCGCACAATCCATACTCGTTGCACCGCAGCAAGAACTGTGCATT
>DASWQQ010000202.1:0-3350 GCA_036403615.1 Candidatus Dormiibacterota bacterium
CAATCGCCCGCACACCGGGCTCCGGAGGCAGCAAGCGGTCCGGATGTAGGACGAAGGCCTCCCCAACCATCGTTGTAGGAAAGGCTAATACAGATAAATATCTATATCAAGTCTCATTGCATCTAGAATGCGTCCCAGTTATGGCCGAACCCGGCAGTATTCGTCCGCCCCCCAAGAGGCGATCCTCCCGTCGAGAATCTTTGACGCTCGTCGACCGAGCTGCGGATAGCATCCGGGAGGAGATCTTTGCCGGCCGAATGGCAGCGGGCAGCCGCATCCACCTGCTAGACACGGCCGGTGCGCTGGGGACGAGCCCCATCCCCGTTCGAGAGGCGTTGCACCGTCTTCTCGCCGAGGAGTTGGTGGACCGTTTGCCACAACGCGGATTCCGCGTACGCACCCTCAGCCTTGCGGAATTCGATGACCTCGCTCGCCTGCGTGAGACGTTGGATCCCCTGGCGACTCGCCTGGCGGTGAGCCGCATGAAAGCCCGAGACCTCCAAGCCCTGGAGGAGTCCTACGGCAGGCTGATGGCAGCCGCCGAGGCCGGCGACCGGCGTATGTTCCGCCGCCACCACCGGAGCTTCCACTTCGGGATCTATGACCTCTCCGACTCCCCCCTACAGCTGCGAATCCTCGAGCTGCTCTGGAACCACTCCGAGCGGTACCGGATTTTGATGCCCGTCGGCTTGCCGAAGCGTTCAGGTGAACACGAGGCGATCCTCGATGCTTGCCGGCGCGGCGATCCGGATGCGGCCGAGGCAGAGATGCTTCGCCATCTGCAGTCCGGCCACCAGATAGGCAGACAGGCGCTGGGGGAGCGCCTAGAGCAGCTGGGTGCGTAGTCCAAAAGTCACTTAGAAGCGGGCTGGCAACGAGGGCCGGATTCGCGACCCAGGCCTTCGATCGCCGGGGGTTCGTTCCTCAGCGGGTGCTGGATCAAGCAGGCGGCTCCGACCGTTTTGGGGGACGTTGCTGACTCCCGCGATGGAGGGACTTCGCTGCCGCTCCCGACAGCTATCTCCGATGGGCTTCCCTCGTGGAGAACAACGGGGCCAGTTTAGCCATTGCTTCCTCTGTACGATCGTCGAGCAGCCCTGACGATTAACTGTTAGGACGAGTCCAGCCTTGGGATGGTCGCCGGTCGACCGGCCCGGGCCGAGTCGTAGATGGCACTAACGACCGCAAGGGTCCGCGTCGCCTCGTGCACGGTCACCAAGGGCGGGCGGTCGTTCGCAACAGAGCTGATGAAGTCTTCGTACTGTGCGGTGTGGGCTGTGAGTTCTAGACCGGCCACCCTCGGCCCCGGCAAACTGTCAGCCTTGAGCAGTTGTTCAGCCTGGTTGTCAGGTGAACCCGCCCCAACATCAGGCCCGGTCTGCCCAGCCTGCGCGGCGTGGAAGTAGGCGAGTCGGTCGTCGTCGATTACCGCTGAACCACGGTCACCGTGCAGTTGCACGCGGGCGTTCATGCCCGGATAGGCGGCAGTCGTGGCCTGGATGACGCCAAGAGCACCGTCGGCGAATCGGATTGTGGCAACGGCCGTGTCCTCAACTTCGATGCGCTCGTGGGCCAGGCAGCCGGTCCAGGCAAACACCTCAACCGGCTCACCCAGGAACCAGACCAACAGGTCGACAGTGTGGATAGCCTGGTTCATCAGAGCACCGCCGCCGTCCAGGGCCCAGGTCCCCCGCCAGGGGGCGGCGTCGTAGTAGGCCTGGCTGCGCCACCAGGAGACAATGGCGCTGCCAGAGGTGATGTTGCCCAGACGGCCGGAGCGGACTGCTTCGAACACGACCTGGCTGGCTGGGTCGAAGCGGTGCTGGCTGATCACCGTGACACGCTGACCCGAGGCACGCTCCGCAGCAGCTACTCGGTAGGCAGCTTCAAGGGAGACATCCAAAGGTTTCTCCACGACCACGTGCTTGCCCGCTGCCAGCGCCTTCTCGACCAGGTCCGCGTGGTGGCCGCTGGGCGTGCAGATCGCTACCGCCTCCACATCCGACCGGCCCAGTGCTTCCTCGAGGCTGGTCAGTCCAAAGGCCCCGTACCGTCCGGCAAGCGATCTGGCCCGCTCGGGGTGAACATCCACGACCGCGGTTAATTCCGCTCCTTGGAGGTGGGCGATGGTCTCCGCGTGCAGGGCGCCAATGACGCCGGCTCCGATGACTGCGAAACGCATTCCTTCCCTCCTCTCGGGAGCCTGGTGGTCAGCGATATTCGACACCCTGCGCGTCCAACAACCCGGTGAACGCCTCGGTGGCACGAGTGAACAATTCGGCGCCGCTAAAGCCTCCGGCCAAATGACTGGTGCCGAGGTGAGGCTCCATGGAGAAGAATCCGTCGAAGCCGTCGGCTTCGAGAGCCCGGAGAGTCTCGGGAATTTCACCGTCCCCCTCTCCGGCCGGGACGACATGACCGGTCGCCATCAGGGCGTCCTTGACATGGATGTACTCCACGTAAGGACGCAGCATCCCGTATGCCTCGGTGAACGGCTGCACCGCGCACTGCACGAAGTTGGCCGGGTCCCAGGCCAGCCGGAGCTGGTCGGATCCGATGGACTCGACCACGTCCAGGCAGCGTGCGGGGATGTCGCCGTAGATCTCCTTCTCGTTCTCGTGCAGCAAGACAGCATCGTGGCCCTTGGCTGCCTGCACCAAGGCTGTCATGCGCCGCAGCACCTCGTCGCGATGACGCAGCGGGTCACGACCGGCAGGGATGAAGAAGGAGAACACACGGATGTACGGCGCCTGCAGTGCCTCAGCCACGTGCAGCGCACGCTGGAATCGCGCCAGATGGGGCTCGAAGTCTTCCCGAATGTCGATCTTGCCGATCGGCGAGCCGATAGAGGACGTCTGTACGCGATGCGCCGCAAAGGCCTTGCGTGCACGGGCGATCTGGTCGTCGTCAAGGTCGAGGACGTTGACATCCCATAGGCTGCGGATCTCGACATGCCCGATCCCCAGGTCATCAAGGGTCGCGCATTGCCGCTCAAGGTCCGGTGAGATCTCGTCTGCGAATCCAGATAGCGTCCACATGTGATCAAGCTGGCGGTCCGGTAACGCAGAAGGCTGCCGGGCCGCGCGACCGCTAGCTCATTCCGAATGAGATCGCAATGAAGATCCGATCATCAACTGGCTCCTGCCGGTTCTGTGGGCTGCCACGCGCTCTGTCAGGTCCTCTCCTCAGCGAGTGGGAGGCGCCGCACTGATGTCGCCGAGAGGCGTACCACCGCGCTCGATGGCCACATCCCCGAGCGAAACTATGCCGGCCGGTCGCCCCTTTTCGTCAAGCACCGGCAAGCGGCGCACCGAATGGGTCCGCATCACCTCGATGGCCTGCTCGATGCT
>DASWQQ010000203.1:0-8107 GCA_036403615.1 Candidatus Dormiibacterota bacterium
TTCTCAGGTGCGATCGCGGAAGCGAAGAACCTGATGATGTCCTCCAACAACATCCTTTCGGCCTCGGATGGCCACCCCGTCATCAGCCCGACCCAGGACATCGTGCTCGGCACCTACTACCTGACGATGATTCGTCCCCGCCCGACGGCGAAGGACCAGGAGCTGCCCCGCTACGGTACCGCCGAGGAGGCCCTGCTGGCCCTCGACAACCGCCGCGTTCACGTGCAGGAAGAGGTGATGGTCAGGATCGACGGCAAGATGGTACGGACTTCGACCGGTCGCGTCCTCTTCAACCAGGTGCTGCCGATCGGTGTTCAGCCGGCGGACGGGCACGGAGAGCCGATGACCTACCAGAACCGGCTCTTCGACAAGAAGGCACTGCGAGGCATCGTGGCCGAGTGCTTCCGTCTGCACGGCAACGAGCTGACCGCTCGCACCGCCAACGACATCAAGCGGCTGGGCTTCGCCTACGCCACCAAGGCAGGCATCACCATCTCCGCCATGGATATCAAGACGCCGGCCGGCAAAGCTGCCATCCTGAAGGGCGCCGAGAAGAAGCTGGGCGATATCGACGGACAGTTCCGCCGCGGCTTGATCACCGACGACGAGCGCTACACCCAGACGGTCGACCTCTGGACCGAGGCGACGGAAGAAGTCACGGCCGCGACCATGAAGAGCTTCGATTCACTCCATCCGGTCTTCATGATGGCCAACTCCGGCGCCCGCGGAAACATCCAGCAGATCCGCCAGCTGGCCGGGATGCGTGGCCTGATGGCCGACCCGACCGGCCGGATCATCGACCTGCCGATCAAGGCGAACTTCTCCGAAGGGCTGACCGTGCTCGAGTACTTCATCTCGACCCACGGCGCTCGCAAGGGTCTGGCGGACACCGCTTTGCGGACCGCTGACTCCGGCTACCTGACGCGCCGGCTGGTGGACGTTGCCCAGGACGTGATCGTTCGTTCCGAGGATTGCGGAACGACGGCCGGCGTTTGGGTGATGGACATCTCGGAGGAACGCGCCCTCACCGAGCCGCTCTTCGAGCGGATCGCGGGACGGGTTGCCGCCGCCGACGTGCTCGACCCCAAGACCCAGGCGGTGCTGGTCAAAGACGGCGCCGAGATCAACGATGTCCACGCCCGGAAACTGATCCAGGCGGGCGTCAACCAGGTGAAGGTTCGCTCGGTACTGACCTGCCAGGCGCGCGAGGGCGTCTGCCGGCTGTGCTATGGCCGTAACCTGGCAACCGGCAAGATCGTGGAGATCGGCGAGGCGGTTGGTGTCATCGCCGCCCAGTCGATTGGTGAGCCGGGAACCCAGCTGACGATGCGTACCTTCCACACCGGTGGTGTCGCCGGTATGGACATCACGCAGGGCCTGCCGCGCGTCGAGGAGCTCTTCGAGGCGCGTATCCCGAAGGGCAAGTCGATCATCTCCGAGATCGATGGTGAGGTGGAGTTGATTCGCACCGAGACTGCCCGCAAGGTAAAGGTCACGTCGCGCGACGTCTACGACGTCCCTTACGTCCTGACGGCCAAGATGCAGCCGATGATCGAATCGGGCGCTGCAGTCCAGGAAGGCCAGGACATCGCCAAGGGACCGGGAGAGGACGGCACCGAGCAGGTGATCCGCTCGCGCGCCTCAGGTGTGGCCCGGGTGGAGCGCAACCAGATCGTGATCCGGAGCACCGACGAGGAGTGGCGCGAGTACCCGATCCCGCACGGCGCGCGGATCAGTGTGCAGAGCGGCAACTCGATCAAGGCCGGTCAGCAGATCACCGAGGGCTCGATCAGCCCGCAGGAGCTGCTCCACATTCTCGGTCGCGAGGCGGTGCAGACCTACCTCGTCGAGGAAGTCCAGAAGGTCTATCGCTCACAGGGCGTCGATATCAACGACAAGCACATCGAGGTGATCATCCGGCAGATGATGCGGAAGGTCCGCATCGACTCAGCCGGTGACACCGACCTGCTGCCGGGCGAGATCGTCTCGCAGTGGGAGTACGAGGAAGCCAACGCGAAAGTGCTGGCGGAAGGCGGCGACCCGGCGGTGGCGCAGACCGTCCTGCTCGGCCTGATCAAGGCCGCGCTGAACACGGCCAGCTGGCTGTCGGCGGCCTCCTTTCAAGAGACCACCCGGGTGCTTACCGAAGCAGCCATCTCCGGTAAGGTCGACCGCCTGCGCGGCCTGAAGGAGAACGTGATCATCGGCAAGCTGATCCCCGCCGGGACCGGCCTCGACTACTACCAGAAGCTGCGCGAGGAGTCCTTCAAGATGTTCGCCGAGCTCCCGCAACCGGTCCCCGCCAGCAGCTAAGACTCAACGTAGCGACAAAAGAGCCGCCCCGTCGGGCGGCTCTTTCCCCTTTTCCCATCACCCTCCCCGTTGCGGGGAAGGCTGCCCCTCGCTCAGTAGATACTCTCCCTCCACCTGCAGGAAGGGTTGGGGGTGTACAGATATGCCCTTCAGTTCTGAGAGCATTTGCAGCCCATGAGTTGGAAGGATCACGCTACCGATACGGGCCGCGGGTACTACACGCTGGCTACCGAGGATACAGGCGAAGTCCCGGTCCGGCTCTTCCTGACGCCCAACCTGCTCGAGTCCGTCGAGGACTCGATCTATCCGCAGATCGTCAACGCCGCCAGCTTTCCCGGAACACGGATGGTCGCGATCACACCGGACGTCCATCACGGCTACGGGGTCCCGATCGGAACCGTTCTGTTGACCGACGCCGATACCGGCGCCGTCGCGATGGGACCGGTCGGGTTCGATATTGGCTGCGGGATGCTCAGCGCTTCCAGCCAGGTGCCGGTTGCGGCCGCCACGCCGGAGAACCGGCTACGGTTCAACCAGAACGTCACCAGGCGGGTGGCGCTCGGGCCGGGTCAGGCAAGTCGAACCAAACTGAAAAGTCTCACCCGAATGGATTTCGAGGCGATCATTCGTGGTGGCGCCGGGTACTACGTGGAAAAATACGGTTCGAAAGTCGATCGGACCCGAAGCGAGCGCGACGCAATCCCGGTCGATGACCGCTGGCAGCCGCCGTGGGGTGGGCCGGGCCGGCCGGAGCGCGGCATCCCTCAACTCGCGACCCTCGGCGGCGGCAATCACTTCATCGAGCTACAGGGCAACGTCCGCACCGACACGCTTTACGTGCAGATGCATTCAGGCAGTCGTGGCTTCGGCCACGGGCTGGCGACCAACTACTTCAACCTGGCGAGAAAAGAGAACCCGACGATCAAGGCGCTCGACCTCGGCTATTTCATGCCGGACTCGCCGCACTACGCCAACTACCTCAATGCCGTGGCGGCGGGAGCCAATTTCGCGATCGTCAACCGCTTCACGATGTTCGAGCAGATCGCTCTCGCCTTCGAGGAAGTCTTCAAGCAGCCCCTCTCGCTGGTCTACGAGATCAGCCATAACCTCGTCCAGCGCGAGCTGTCGCCGGAGTTCGGCTGGGTGCATGTGCACCGTAAGGGGGCCACGCGCGCCTTTCCCGCAGGACACGATTACCTGAAGGGAACCCAGTGGGAAAGGACCGGCCATCCTGTCCTGATACCGGGTTCTAACCACGACTCCAGCTTCATCCTCCGGGCGACGCCGGGGGCCTCGATCAGCGGCTATTCCGTCAACCACGGCGCCGGCCGCCGAATGTCCCGCGGGGCAGCGCGAAAAACGCTCAGCCAGAGCCAGGTGGACGAGGAGTACCGGTCGGCCGGAATCGTGGTCAACCTCCACGGGAACGTACCCATCGATGAGTCGAGGGACGCCTACAAGTCGTCGCGCGAAGTGGTGGAGGCGGTCACCCGCGCCGGGCTGGCGACGATCGAGCACGAACTGCTCCCGCTCGCCTCGATCAAGGGCAACGAGTAATCAGGAAGCCGCGGTCGCGTGGATCGTCCGGCCAAGCTCCCGTGTGACAGAGAGGATCAGATCGACGTCCGACTCCGTACTTCGGTAGTTGGAAATCGCCGGCCGGAAGGCCACCTTGCCCCCGTACACCGTCGTTCCAAAGTAGACGCGACCATCCGCGATGATCGCCTGGCCGAGCCGCCGGTTGAGATCGTCGAGGTCCGTCTCGGCTAAGTTGGCGGGCCGATACCGGAAACACACAACGTTTAGGCGGGGCTCCTCGAGCAGCTCGAAGTCCGCGGACTCGCGAACTTGCTTGCCCACGCGCCGCGCCAGCCCTACGTGCCGTTCAACCATGGCGCGATAACCACTCCGGCCGTAGGCAGCCAGCGTTGCCCACACGGCGAGCGATCGCGCCCGTCGCGACATCTCCGGGCCCAGATAGAGGAAGTCGGGATGCGAGGCATCGGCCTGGGGAAAATAGGGGGCGCCCATACCGAAGACGGATGTGAGCAGCCGGCCATCGCGGACAAAAGCGAAGCCGCAGTCGTAAGGGACGTTCAGCCATTTATGGCCGTCCGCGATCACCGAGTCGGCCGACTCCACTCCACGGGCAAGGTCCGCCGTCAGGGGAGAGACCCGGGCGAACAAGCCGAACGCGCCATCGACGTGAAGCCAGGCGTGGTGGCGATGCGCCACGTCGGCGGCGGCAGCGATCGGGTCGAAGCCCCCCGCGTTGACCTCACCCGCCGTCGCGATCACGATGGCGGGCGCGCCCTTCAGTGCCGCGAGTGCGTCGTCGAGCTCATGGAGATCCATACGCCCTGGAGCATCGGCGGCCAGGACCCGTACTGAGGTGTGTCCCAGGCCGAGCATGCTCAGCGCCTTCCGTGCGCTCGCATGGATGAAGCCGCTGGCGAACAGGGGCACCGCCGGCAGGCCACTCATGCCTTGCTCTGCGATGTTCACGCCGTGCTCCTCGGCCCACCACTGGCGCGCCGCCGCCAGCGCCGTGAAGTTGGACATCGTGGCGCCCGAGGTGAGGACTCCGGCCCAATCCGATGGGAGCTGGAAGAGGTCCTTGAGCCAGGTGATGGCAAGTTGCTCCAGCCGCGAGCCGAGGGGTGAGCTAACCCACAGGCCTGCGTTGTTGTCCAGTGCGGAAGCCAGCCAGTCAGCCGCCAGCGCCGCGGGGGTGGAACCCCCAGTGACGAAATGAAAGAAGCGCGGCCCCGCGGAGTTGACTGCGGCTTCCAGGCCGGGGCCAAGAAGCTGGTTTATCGCCGCTACGCTTCCGTCACCTTCTTCCGGCAGCGAGCCGGCGAACGATGCGGCGGCGCGATCCCGACCAGCTCCACCGCCAGCGGGCAGTTGATCGACCCGCGCCAGGTAGCTGCGCGCGGTCTCACTAACGTTGCTGAGCAGGAGCTCCAGGTTTCGGTCTTCCGAGGGGTCCGCCACGGTGCCCTAGTTGTAGCTCATCGGTGAGGTCCCCGCTACAGTTACTCAGTGCCCTTGCGCTGGTCCAATATCGTCATCGACTGCGAGGACCCCGAGAAGGTCGCCCGCTTCTGGGGCCGCGCACTGGAACTCAAGCTCAACGGTCCCCACGACGGCGAGTGGTGGCTGGAGCCGGGCGGCGACATCCCGGACGTACTCTTCTTGAAGGTGCCCGAGTCGAAGTCGGTCAAGAACCGGGTGCACCTCGACTTTCGTCCGGGCGACCAGCTTGCCGAGGTCGAGCGCCTTCTCAGCCTGGGCGCCCGTCGCGTTGACATCGGGCAGCGCGACGTGCCCTGGGTAGTGATGGCGGACCCCGAGGGCAATGAGTTCTGCGTCCTTCGTCCGCGGCCAACCCAGCAGGGCAGCTGATGGCCACCGCCCTGTCGCCGGTTCTCGTGGTGATCCTTGTGGCCGTCCTGGGGGCGGTTGGGATGGTTATCCTTCTGTCGCGTCGCTCCTAACCCTCTGAACGCCGGAGCCAGTTTGACAGCAACGCTCTGGCGGCCGTAGAATACCCCTTCGCGCCCTCAAAAGCGCGTGAATACACTATGCCCACGATTTCACAGCTCATCAGGTACGGCCGCAAGCCGTTGACGAAGAAGACGAAAGCGCCGGCGCTGCAGAGTTCTCCGCAGCGACGGGGTGTCTGCGTGCGTGTTTACACGACTACGCCAAAGAAGCCCAACTCCGCCCTCCGTAAGGTGGCGCGTGTCCGTCTGACTTCACGCCAGGAGGTCACCGCCTACATTCCTGGTATTGGACACAACCTCCAGGAGCACTCCGTGGTACTTATTCGTGGCGGGAGAGTGAAAGACCTCCCCGGTGTCCGCTACCACGTGGTCCGCGGCACCCTCGACACGGCCGGCGCAAAGGGGCGCAAACAGGGCCGCTCGAAGTACGGCGCCAAACGCGAAAAGGCAAAGAAGGCCTCCTAATGCCGAGACGCGCACGGATCCAAAAGCGTATTACTCTGCCTGATCCCGTGTACACACACGAGGGCGTAGCAAAGTTCGTCAACGTTGTGATGCAGCGCGGCAAGCGCAGCACGGCCGAGCGGGTCGTATACGGTTCGCTCGATCGGATCAAGGCGGTCTCCAAAAAGGACCCGATCGAGATATTCGACCTGGCCCTGAAGAACGCCACGCCTGTGCTCGAGGTCAAGCCCCGCCGTATTGGTGGCGCCACCTACCAGGTGCCGGTGGAGATCAAGCCGGAGCGGCGCTCGGCCCTGGCCCGGCGCTGGATCGTCCGGTTCGCGCGGGCGCGCTCCGGCAAGTCGATGCAGGAGAAGCTCGCCGGGGAGTTGATGGATGCCGCCAACGGGGTTGGCGCGACCATCAAGCGACGCGAGGAAACCCACAAGATGGCCGAGAGCAACAAGGCTTTCAGCCACTTCCGGTACTAAGCCATGCCTGAAGCCAAGGTCAATACCCGCGCCTATCCGCTCGAGACCGTCAGGAACATCGGCATCATGGCCCATATCGATGCCGGCAAAACGACGACCACGGAGCGCATCCTCTATTACACCGGCCGCATTCACAAGATGGGCGAGGTCCATGAGGGTGCCGCGACCATGGACTGGATGGTCCAGGAGCAGGAGCGCGGCATCACCATCACCTCCGCCGCCACGGCTGCCTCATGGCGTGGATACCACATCAACATCATCGACACACCCGGGCACGTAGACTTTACCGTCGAGGTAGAGCGGAGCCTCAGGGTGCTGGACGGCGCTGTCGCCGTATTCGACGCGGTCGCCGGCGTCGAGCCTCAGTCAGAAACGGTCTGGCGGCAGGCCGACCGCTACGAGGTCCCCCGGATCGCCTTCATCAACAAGATGGACCGCATGGGGGCGGACTTCTTTGCCGCCTACAAGTCGATTCGCGAGCGCCTCGGCGCCAACGCGGTGCCGATCCAACTCCCGATCGGGAGCGAGGACAGCTTCGAGGGGATGGTCGACCTTATTAATAAGGTAGCGATCGTTTACACGGACGACCTCGGCACCACGATCGAGACCGAGGAGGTCCCGGCGGCGATGCGTGACCAGGTCGAGATGTACCACAAGCAGCTGGTCGAGTCGGTCGCCGAGTTCGACGACGCCCTCCTCCACAAGTACCTGGAGGACGAGCCGATCACCGGCAAGGAGATCGTGGCTGCCATCCGTAAGGGAACGGTCTCGGGACGCTTCGTACCGGTTCTGTGCGGCGCATCCCTGCGTAACCGCGGCGTGCAGCCGATGCTGGACGCCATCGTCGATTTCTTGCCGTCCCCGCTCGACAAGCTGGGCGTCGAGGGCATCAATCCCAAGAACAGCGAGCCGGAGCGGCGCAAGCCCTCGGACAACCAGCCCTTTGCCGGACTGGCTTTCAAGATCGCCACTGACCCCTACGTCGGCAAGCTGACCTTCTTTAGGGTGTACGCCGGCACGCTCAAGTCAGGGTCCTACGTCTGGAACGCAACGCGTGGCACCAAGGAGCGGGTCGGACGCATCCTTCAAATGCATGCCAACCACCGCGAGGAGATCCCCGAGGTCTACGCCGGCGACATTGCCGCGGCAATCGGCCTCAAGTCGACGACCACCGGCGATACCCTCTCCGACGAGGACAATCCGATCCTGCTGGAGTCGATCGTATTCCCCGAGCCGGTCATCAGCGTTGCCATCGAGCCGCGCACCAAGGCGGACCAGGAGAAGATGGGCCAGGCGCTGGCCAAGCTGGCCGAAGAGGACCCCACCTTCAAGGTTCACACCGACGAGGAA
>DASWQQ010000204.1:0-23350 GCA_036403615.1 Candidatus Dormiibacterota bacterium
TGATCTACGGCGGTGTCGGCTACGCCACCCAGGAGCTGGCTTTGAAGCACGGAGTCGACCTCGTGATCGGTACGCCCGGCCGCATCCTGGACATGGTCACCCGACGCAAGCTCTCTCTCAGCCGGGTGCACATCCTCGTGCTTGATGAGGGCGATGAGATGCTGGACGCCGGCTTCGCACCGGACGTTGAGCGCATCATCGAACTGACCTACGAACCACAGATCGTGCTCGCCTCGGCAACGATGCCGGACTGGGTGAGTCGCATGATCGAGCGTCACTTAAGGGAGCCGGTCCGGATCGCCGTCGCCGCCCCCGAGGAAGACCTGCTGGAACACGGGCTGATAAGGGTCGCCCGGGTCGAGAAGGTGCGGACTTTGAGTCGTCTACTGCACGCCCATCGTGGCTCCGCCATCGTCTTCGGTCGCACCAAGCACGGTGTCCGCAAGTTGAGCCGCGATCTTCGCAACATGGGGCACGACAGTGCCGATTTGCAGGGCAACCTCTCGCAGAATGTCCGTGACCGCACGATGGACGGCTTCCGTGCCATGCGCACCAACGTCCTGGTGGCGACGAACGTCGCGGCCCGAGGCCTCGACATCAGCCATGTAGACCTGGTCATCAACTTCGACCTGCCCGACTCACCACAATGGCTGACCCATCGGGTCGGCCGGACGGCGCGCAACGGTGCCAAGGGCCGCGCCCTCACCTTCCTCACTCCCGAGGACGAACCGGCCTGGCGCCAGTTACGGCGGCAAGGTGCGCCCGACCTGCCGGAGGTTGATTTGAGTCACCTGTTCCAGGAGGGCGATTGGCGCTACATCGCCTCTACGCTGGTACAGGTTCAGCCTAGCGCCAACGGCAATGCAGCGCGGCAGCCCCGCAACGGACAGTCCTGGAATACAAGAAGGCGACGCAGCCGCTCGCGCGGACCGCGACGCCTGGATCAGAGCCCGGCGTCCACGGGCTAGCAGCTCGCAGAAGCTTAAGCTACAAACGCAGGAAAGATGACCCGTTCGTGGGGTAATTCAAATGGTGAAAAGTTCCGTAACTGAAGCGCGCATGACGCACGACTTCGACTTCATGCGGGAGCTCGGGCAGCAGTTGCGCGTGGACGGTATCCGGATGAGCACGGCCGCGGCTTCCGGGCACCCGACGTCGTCGATGTCCGCCGCTGATCTGATGGCCGTTCTGATCACGCGGCATCTCCGCTACGACTGGAACAACCCGAAACAGGCGACCAATGACCACCTGATCTTTTCCAAAGGGCACGCATCACCACTTCTCTACGCCATGTTCCACGCGGTCGGCGTGGTCAGTGAAGACGAGATGATGACCTACCGGCAGTTCGGATCGCCTCTCCAGGGCCATCCAACCCCGGTGCTCCCCTGGGTGGACGTCGCAACCGGATCGCTCGGCCAGGGGCTTCCGATCGCGGTCGGCGTTGCGCTTGCCGGTCGCAAGCTCGACCAGCTGCCTTACCACGTGTGGACTCTGTGCGGTGACAGCGAGATCGCGGAGGGATCGATCTGGGAGGGCCTCGACAAGGCGAGCTACTACCAGCTTTCGAACTTCACCGCCATCATCGACGTGAACCGCCTCGGGCAACGAGGCCCGACCGAGTACGGCTGGGAGACGGATCACTATCGGGATCGAGTCCAGGCGTTCGGCTGCCGCGCGGTCGTGATTGACGGTCACGACGTGGAGCAGATCGACCAGGCGCTGGGGCAGGCACGCGAGGCCACCGGCAAACCGACGGTGATCATCGCGCGCACGGTAAAAGGTAAGGGCTTTTCCGAGATCGAGAACAAGGACAACTGGCATGGCAAGGCACTGCCTCCGGATATGGCGGAGCGAGCGATCAAGGAGCTTGGCGGCATACGCCACCTGCGGGTCGATGGCCAGAAGCCGGCGCCCGGCGAGCCTGCGATCAAGGCAGCCGCGGCGGAGCCGGTCACGCTACCTACCTATAAGAAGGGCGACAAGGTTGCCACCCGCAAGGCCTACGGCGACGGCCTCAAGGCGCTGGGAGCGCGACCCAATGTGGTTGCTATGGACGGCGAAGTAAGCAACTCAACCTTTGCGGACGAGTTCGCCAGGGCTTACCCCGACCGCTTCTTTGAGATGTTCATAGCCGAGCAGCAGCTGGTGGCGACGGCGGTCGGGATGAGCGTGCGCCATTACATCCCATTCGCTTCGACCTTTGCCGCCTTCTTCACTCGCGCCTACGACTTCATTCGGATGGCGGCCATCTCGCAGGCCAACATTCGGCTCTCGGGCTCCCACGCAGGGGTCGAGATCGGCGAAGACGGACCCTCCCAGATGGCACTCGAGGACCTGGCGGCGATGCGCGCCGTTAGCGGCTCAACCGTGCTCTATCCATCGGATGCCACTTCCACGGTGCAGCTGGTCGAAGCCATGGCCGACAGGCCCGGAATCGTCTACATGCGGACCACCCGCGGTGCCTATCCGGTGCTCTACGAGGCCGGCGAGCACTTTGAAATCGGAGGCTCGAGAGTCGTGCGCAGCGATCCCAACGATCGCGTCACGCTGATCGGCGCGGGCGTGACCCTCCATAACTGCATTGCGGCAGCCGAAGAGCTCGACCGCGACGGCATCAAGGCGCGTGTGATCGACTGCTACTCCCTCAAGCCGATCGACAAGAAGACCTTGCGGGAGGCGGTCAGCATCACACGTGGCAAGCTGGTGGTTGTCGAGGATCACCATCCGGAGGGTGGGCTGGGCTCGGCCGTGATGGAGGCCCTGGCCGCCGACATGACGCCGCCGCGAGTTGTCCACCTGGCGGTGCGCCAGCTCCCTGGGTCTGGAAAGGCCCTGGAGTTGATGGACAAGGCCGAGATCTCGACCCGCCACATCGTGGCGGCCGCGCGTCGCCTCCACGAACAGTAAGGAGCAGCGCCGATGCTACAGGGCCTTTTCGGACACGGTCACAACGGACGCGTCTTCACGCGCCCCGGGATGGAGATTGCCGGTGGCGTCCTTGATGCCCACTCCAGAAGACACCAGGCGGTTCCGGGCGAGCACCTGGCAGGCCAGACGACGAACTTCGTCGTGTACTCCGACGGATCGGCGGACGGTGACGCGGCCTCCCAGGCAATGCTGCGCTCGGCCGAGGCTGACTTTGCTGCCGTCCGGCAATGGTTCGGAAACCTGACGCCACCGAACCTGCCGTGCAACGTCTATACCGATCCAGATGCCGGCGGCGCCTATCACATCACCTGCGCCGGCACCGACATTCATGTGCTGCCCGATCCGGTCCAGGCAGCCGGCTTCCTCACGGCCGAGATCGTCGAAGTCTTCGAGGCTGCGATCAACAACGGCTGGGATTGCGGCCACACCAACGGCGAATCGCTGTCGCGGGTGCTCGCCTTCGAGCGGCACCCGGAGATTGCCGCCGAGTTCAACCAGACCGAGCAGGACTGGTGGATGCAGGGTCACGCGGACTTCGTCAATCACAACTCCGCCGGAGACACGGACCAGGTCGCGTCAGGCTGCGGCGACTTATTTCTTTACTATCTCCACAGCCAGTTGACGTTCGGTTGGGATGCCATTGCCCAGGCGGGCGGCCGGACGCTGGGCGCGTGTTATCAGGCGCTTACGGGCTACGACCCTTCCCAGGGCTTTAATGATTTCATCAGCGCGCTAACCTCGATCGATCGCGGCGGGTCTCTCGCGCTGCCCGCTTCGGGAAATCCTTTTCCACTGAAGCCCTGAAAAGCCCGTTTCGGCGCGGCTTGATCGCCGGCCTCCTCGTCGGGACCGTTCCCCTGGCGCCCGCGATTATCCTGCTGCGGCGCTGGTACCCGGACCACTATCTGGATGCTGGTAGACCGCTCCGAGTCATCGGAGGAATCGTGCCCGGGCAGCGCTCCGACAAGTTAGCCTTTTGCTTCGGCCTGGGCATCCATCTACTGAGCTCTGGAGGGCTGGGGATAGCCTTTACAGCGGTGGCCGACCGGATGGCCGGCCGCGGCCTGGTGCGACGCGGGATCCTGGGGGCTGGTTTGGGGACAGCTCAATGGCTGGTCGGCTACTACGGATTCCTTCGCTGGTATTACCCAGCTCAGGTCGAGGCCGACCCGCCCTGGGTGGCGGCGCTGACCCACGCCGGCTTCGGCGCGGCGGTGGCCGTCCTCACCTAGTAAGGTAACTCGTCCTCGTCCATCCCAAAGTGGTGGCCGATTTCGTGGCGCATGGTCTCCACTACCTCTCTCCTGAGCTCGGCCTCGCTGCCACATACCTGCTCGTGGTTGCGCTGGTAGAGGACGATTCGCTCAGGTAGCCCGCGGTCCATCGCCGTGGCTCCGTCATAGATGCCGAGCACGTCCGGATCCTCGCCCTCGCGCACCGCCTCGAGGTCGGGAAGGTCGTCGACCACGACCAGGGTGTTGTCGAGTCTGCTCCTGAACTCCGGCGGAATCGCCGCCAGGGCCTCCTCGGCGAGGGCGGCAAAATGTTCTCGGCTGACGCGGTGAGGCAGAACATAGTCATCCGGCTCCGCTCTTTCCGCCTGCCGGAATGCGACCTCGGCATCGGGCCGGTCGAGCCAGCTCCGGACGCGCCCAATCAGGTGCCATGCCTCCGCGTCGGGCTCGATCGCCAGCGCGCGTTCGGCGGTTGAGAGGGCCTCCTCCATCCGGCCCGACCGGTACTCCAGGGCTGCCGCCAGCCGCAGCCAGGCGGCGTCCTCCACCTCCCGGAGCGCGCGCAGGTGGTCCAGGGCCTCCGGAAACCTTTCGCCGATGGTTGCGATCGCCGCCTCCAGGTCGCCGCCGCGGGCCTGGGCAAGCGCCTCCCTGACCCGTTCGGGGAGGCTTCTGTGGGCGCCCTTGAGCCAGTCCCTGAGGGGCACTAGCAGCCGCTCCCAGCATCCTGCAAGCCTGCGTAGCGGCCCTCGTTACACCGGCAGCTATGGGCCAGCAGACGACTATGAACGCCCACGACTTCGAAAACCATGTGCTCAAGCGTCTCACGGCGCTCAGGCCCGGGTGGACGGTGAAGAAGGGGCCGGAGGCTTTCCAGCTGACGATTCGTCGCATGCGCGAGGGTGACCTGCGCTTCAACCTCGAGAGCTTCTACCACCAGTACCGGGAGCAGCCGCAGTCGCTCGACCGCCTCTTTGCCGCCCGCCTGCGCCGCCTCGACCAGGAATGCGACGGTGAAGCGCAGTTCGGCGCTCCGCTCATCCTGCCGGTGCTCCGCCCCGCCAGCTTCCTGGAATCCGCGGGTGGTCCGGTCGTCTACCGGCGCATGCTCGGGGACCTGGTCGTAACCTACGCCGCTCACTACGCGCAGGGGATGCGCTACCTCCTGCCCCAGGACCTGACTGCATGGAACGTGGGTCGTGACCATGTCGAAGTCCTTGCACTCAGCAACCTCGCGCTGATGTTCCGGGCCGGCATGAAGTTCACCGGCCTCGAAACGGAGAAGACCGGACGCGCGCAGATGCTGATGCTCAGCTACGTCGACCCCCGGCCTTACGGTGGCGCCCTCATGTTGCTGCCCGAGGTCTGGGCCTGGTTGGAAGAGATGCTGGAGGACGTGCCCGTCATCGGAGTGCCGGAGCGTGGCTCGTTGATCGCTGCGGGGGAGCGCTCGGAATTGCTCGGGCGCTTGCACCACGATGTCCAGGAGCGTCATCGCGAGGCGGCTTTCCCCGTGTCCCAGAACCTCTTCCACGTCGAGAACGGGCGTATCAAGCAGTACAGCCGCTGAAGTCCCGAGCTAGACTCGGTAACCCGGGTGCGGGTCGGCGTGCACTGAAGGGCGTAGCAGGAAGGCGAGGATGAACCCCATCGCGAAACCACCCACATGGGCGAAGAACGCAACACCACCGCCGGTGACTCCGATGTTAAGGAAGGCCTGGAAGGCCTGCAGCAGGATCCAGTAGCCGATGAAGATGAAGGCCCGGATGGTAACAATGAAGATGGGCGCGATATAGGTGAGCACCCGGGCTGCCGGAAAGTAGAGCACGTAGGCGGCAAGCACGCCGGAGACGGCGCCGCTAGCTCCCAGGTTGGGAATCGTCGAGCTCGGATCGATCAGGACTTGCAACAGGCTGCCGGCGATACCAGAGGCGAAGTAGAGGACCAGGTACTTGATCTCGCCAAGCTGGTCCTCGACATTGTTGCCGAAGATCCACAGGAAGAGCATGTTGCCGCCCACGTGCAAGAGGCTGGCGTGCAGAAACATGGATGTGATCAGGGTGTCCAGGTGGCGCCCGGCCGCGATGTCCGCCGGGATCAACGCGTAGCGCAGGATCGCGTCCTGGTTCATTACGGGGTTCTGACTGAGATAGAAGTACACCGCCACATTGATCAGGATCAGGCCCCAGGTCAGGAGCGATCGGCGCCGGGTCGGGTTGTAATCTCGGAGCGGGATCACGCGGGTAGTCCGCTCGGCAGCAGGCGGGCATTCTCGAGGACCTGGCGCAGCTCCGGCAACTCCGCCTCGTCGAGCGGCATAAGCGGCATTCTCGGTGGGCCATGATCAAAGCCGAGCAGCCGAAGCGCCATCTTGAGACGGGCCACACCCTGCGGCTTGCCGAGCGCCTCGCCCACCGGGGCGATCTCCCGTTGGAGCGCTCGAGCCTCACCGGTGAGGCCGCCGACCATCAGTCGTCTGATTTCGGCACAGGCGCGCGGAGCCAGGTTGGCGAGCGATGCAACCGCACCGTCTGCTCCCGCCTCGATTGCATCCACCATCTTTTCGCCGGCGCCTGCGAGGAGGACGAAGTCGGGCCCGACCTGGGCGCGAAGACCGGGCAGCCTGGAGGTTCGTCCGGATGAATCCTTGAGTCCCTTGATGTTCGTGTGCTTCGCCAGAGACGGGATCCATTCGTCAGGGATGTCCCATCCCATGTAGACGGGCACGTTGTAGAGGAGCACCGGGATCGGGCTTGCGTCGGCCACGGCGTCGTAATGCGCGCGCAGCGCATCGAGGGTGAGATCGCGCCGGTAGTAAACCGGGGCGACCACCAGGGCTGCCTCAGCGCCCTGGTCGGCGGCGGCGCGTGTGCGCTCGATGGTGACGGCGGTCGATTCCGCGCCCGTCCCGGCGATCAGGTGCAGCGGCGCCGGCAGGCGGGCGCGAACCGACCCTATCCAGCTCAGGCGTTCAGCGTCACTCAGCTGGGCCGCTTCCCCATTGGATCCGAGAGCCACCACCCCATCCAGACCGCCTGCCTTAAGGTGCTCCAGGAAGGGCAGTTGCGGCTGCCCGAGCACGCCGGAGTTGGAGAAGGCGGTTGGGATCGGCGGAAACACTCCGCGCAGCCAACCAGCGTCCATCTCGCGATTGTATGGATTGTCCTTGCCCCGGGACAAAGTCGATCGCTGCCAGTGTTACCGCCCCTTCACTGACCCGTCACCGCCTGAGGGCGCTTGCCGATGCGAGCGTTAACAAACCGCTGATAGCCTCGGAAAGACTGTGGCCTCCAAGAGTGCCGATCTTTCCCGCGGACTTACCCGCCGCCACTTCCTCGACCGGGGCCTGAAGCTGACCGTTGGGCTCGGCGGCGGTGTGCTCGCGGGAGCCCTGCTGGAGGCATGCGCCCAGAGTCCCGCGGCCAGCGCCCCCACGCCGCCTCCAGGCTCAACGGTGATCCGCTCCCTGCTCTTCGACCAGGTCGGTTACGACCCGGCGATCCTGCAACAGCTTGCCAGGCGCTTCCAGGCGCTCCACGACAACAAGGTCTTCGTCTCAATCGAGACCGCACACTATCGCGAGCTCTACGACAGCATTTTGGCGGCCGGCCTCTCCCGGCCGTCACCCTACGACGTTGTAGCTCTCGACCAGGTATGGGTGCCCGAGTTCGCCAGTCGCAAGCAGCTCCTCAGCCTCAAGGACCAGATCCCGGATGACAGCCGTTCCGACCTGATGCCCAGCCTGCTCGAGGCCTTCTCCTACCAGGGCAATACCTGGGCGATGCCACACGTGCTCAACGTCCAGAGCCTCTACTACAACCGGGCGCAACTCAAGACCGCCGGCTTCAACGGCCCACCTGGCACCCTGGAGGCCTGGTACGAGCAGATGACCGCCCTACGCCAGCGCCTGACGCCCTACACAGACTCCTGGGCGGAGGGCGAGGGCCTCGTCTCGGACTTTGTCCGGATCGCGGCGCAGTTCGGCGGTGACCTCTTCGATGCCGCGGGCCATCCGCAGCTGACAGGCCAGCCGGCGCAGCGAGCCGCCGCCTTCATGCGGCAGCTGATCGACGAACATCTCGTCCGCAGCGAGATCGGCGCCAGCAACGAGCCGGACGCGATGCGGGCCTTCCTCGCAGGTGGCGTCACCTACAACACCAACTGGAACTTTGTCTACGGTGCGATGAGTGATCCGGTCTACTCCCAGATCATCGGTGAAGCCGCCGTGGCGGTGATTCCGGCGGCATCGGCGACCGGAAAGGCAGCCGCCTCAGTCAGCGGTTTCATGGGCCTCGGAGTGCTCTCGAATAGCCAGCAGCCGGAGCTGGCAGCGGCCTGGCTGCGGTATCTGACCAGCCCGCAGGTGCAAGGTCAGCAGCCCGCCCAGCTGCCGATCTGGACCTCGCTGCAGAAATCCGCTGACGTTCGCAAGTTGAATCCGCAGATAGACGTCTTTCTGACCAACATCGCCAACGCCCGGCCGCGCCCCAAGCTGACCCACTACGTTGAGGCTTCTGCCGTGCTGCAGCGGCACCTGCACGACCTGGTTATCGGCGCGGCCGGCCCGAGTGTCGCCATGAGTGCCGCGCAGGCCGAGCTGCTGGCGTTGCAGGCCCGCTGGAATGCCTGAACGTCGAGGCCGCAAGGCGCCTAGCATGGAGCGATGCCGGTCGAGCAAGCGGTAGGCTTCTACCGGGTTGGCCTGGTTGAAGCAGTCATCCTGCTCCTCTTCTTCCTCCTGGCATTCGGGTCACTGACCTTAGCCGCGCGCCAGCTCTGGTCGACGCTCACCGCCACCGAGTCTCTGCTGGCCCGACTTGGTGCGGCGGCGGTCCTGGGATCGATTGCAGTAGGCGGCACCAGCGGCGTCATTTTCAATCTCCTGCAGCCGACCGTCTTTTCGGACCTCAGCGTCGGCGCCGATACGGCGAGGAACCAGGCGGTGCTCGGCGTTGCCCTTGCGCTCGCTCTTACCGTGGTGGCGGTGATCCGCATCGAGCTCTACAATCGCGGCCGGCTCGCGCCGCGTGTAAATGACGAGGACTCGGACTGGAAGGTGGAGCCCCCGGAGGTCGCCGGGCGCCGCTAGGGATTTGAGGGGGTCGGATTGATAACGATCTGCGAGGCTGGGATCTCGCCGTCAACGAGATTCCACTTGGTCAGGATCAGGCGGTAGGTACCGTCCTGGTAGATCGCAAGCATCGCCTTCTGAATCGCCTTGACCAGCTCGCCGTTCTTTGGATCGATGGCGATCCCCTCGGGGTTGGTCTTGAAAGGCGTTCCGGCAAGTTCCAGCTGATCAGGCGTTTGCTTTACGAAGTAGGCGGCTACGGGGGAATCGTCCAGGGCGGCATCAGCCTGCCCCTGCTTCAGGGTCAGGACCGCCTGGAGGTCCGTCGGATAGACATGCACGTTGATGTGGCTTGACTTGCACTCATTCCCGTTGGCCTCGTCGAGCGAGTTCTGTTCCGGGCTCTGCACCTGGACGGCCACATTCTTGCCGCAGAGGTCCGCCAGGCCGGTGATCTTGCCAGGGTTGCCCTTGCGCACCAGGATCGACTGTCCTGCCTGGAAATAGGCGACAAAGGCGACCTGCCGTTGCAGGTCGGGCGTGATCGACAGCGCAGAAATGATGGCGTCGCCCTTCTTGGCGAGCAGGGCACCGACGATCTGCGGAGAGTCGGTCTTGACGATTACGGGGCTGAGGCCCATTTTGGCTGCCAGCGCCTTCGCGATCTCGATGTCAAAGCCAACCGCCTGCTGGGTCGCCGGGTCGATCGACTCCTGGGGCGGGTAGGTCGTATCTGATAGGAAGGTGATCGTCCCCGGGCGTACAAGCGTGTTGGGGGCCACGATGGTTGGTGTGGTAGGGCTGACCGCGGCAAAAGGCGTGGGCGAGGACGGCGCCCTGGCGGCCTGTGGCCCGGGCGGCGTACAGGCGCTCAGCGCGACGGCAAGTATCGCGCCGGCAACCAAGCTTCCCCTTTTCGCTCCCATCCGCCCAACCGCTCGCCCCGGCCGGGTTATTGTCGGTACCAAATCCGCGGCCTAATTCTACGTCCGGGGCGCCTCAGCGGCCGTATTCGGGCGCCGCTAACATGACTGGAGCGTGATTACGCTCGACGGCCGTACCCTCAGTCCCTCCCAGGTGTTGGCTGTGGCGCGTCACGGTGAACGGGTGGCGCTTGGAACCGCGGCGAAAAGCCGACTTGAGAAGGCCCGCGCCGTCGTCGATCGGCTTGTCAGTGAGGACGAGGCTGTCTACGGGTTGACCACCGGGGTCGGAGCCCTGAAGAACACCCGGATAGCTGCCAGGGACAGCCGTCAACTGCAGCGGAACCTGCTGATGAGCCATGCCGTCGGCGTTGGACCTCCGATGGCGGAGGAGCTGGTCCGAGCGGGCATCCTGGTCCGGGTGAACCAGTTCTGCCAGGGCAGCTCCGGCGTCAGTCCGAAGGTGGCGGAGCGGCTCCTCGATCTCCTCAACCACGATCTCTGCCCCTGGGTGCCGGAAAAGGGTTCGTTGGGAGCAAGCGGCGACCTTGCCCCGTCGGCGCACGTCGGCCTGGTTCTGATCGGGGAGGGGGAGATCGTGAGCGGGGGCGAACGCGTGCCCGGCGGGATCGCGCTGCGTTCGGCCGGCCTCGAGCCGATCGAACCTGCAGCCAAGGACGCACTCAGCATCCTCAACGGAACCCATTTCATGGCGGGCGCCGCCAGCCTGCTGTTCGAGGACGCACGCCGGTTGCTGCTCACCGCCGATCTCGTGGCCGCCCTGAGTGTCGAAGCGCTTCGGGGCTCCCGAACCGCCTTTGATCCCCGTATCCATGCGCTCCGACCACATCCCGGGCAGGTGGCCTCGGCGGCACGCATATTCGCTCTGACCCAGGGTAGCGGGATCGCCGAGTCACACCGGGTCGACAACCGGGTCCAGGACGCTTACTCCCTGCGCTGCGCCGCTCAGGTCCACGGCGCTTGTTGGGACGCAATTGATTACCTGCGCCGCGTTCTCGAGGTTGAGCTGAACGCGGGTACCGACAACCCGCTGGTGCTGGCCGGGGACGATGTCGTGGTGTCCGGCGGGAATTTCCACGGCGAGCCGTTGGCGCTCGCACTCGACACTGCGGGGATCGCGCTCAGCGAGCTGGGAAGTATCTCGGAACGCCGCCTTTTCAGGATGCTCACCTCCTTTCTCTCGGAGCTGCCGCCGTTTCTGACTCGCCACTCGGGTCTCGATTCGGGCTACATGCTGCTGCAATACACCGCCGCGGCACTGGCGACGGATAACCAGCTGCTTGCCACCCCTGCGAGCGTCCACTCACTACCGACCTCAGCCGACCAGGAGGACCACAACAGCATGGGCTGGCACAGCGCGCAACGAGCCCGCCAGATCGCGGTCAACGTCGAAAGCATCCTGGCACTGGAAGCTCTGGGGGCCACCCAGGGCATCGATCTGCTGGCGCCGCTGCAGCCGGCTCGCCTTACGGGTGAGGCGCACGCCGCGATTCGCGAGCTGGTGCCAACCCTTGAACACGACAGGGCACTCTATCCCGAGATCGAGTCCGTTGCCGGCCTGATTCGGGGCGGCCGCCTGGCGGCCATCGCCGCTGCTTCCACCGGTAGCCTGTGACGGCCGTCGAGCAACCAATCCGCGCCGCCCGGGGAAGCGAGCTCAGCTGCAAGGGCTGGCAGCAGGAAGCGGCGTTGCGGATGCTCTGCAACAACCTGGACCCGGAGGTGGCGGAACGGCCGCAAGACCTGGTCGTCTACGGCGGCACTGGCAAGGCGGCGCGTGACTGGCCGTCCTTTCATGCCATCGTGGCTGCCCTCCGACGCCTCGAAAATGACCAGACCTTACTGGTGCAATCGGGCAAGCCGGTCGGCGTCTTCACCACGCATGAGTACGCGCCCAGAGTGCTCCTGGCGAACAGCCTGCTCGTTCCCCGCTGGGCAACCTGGGAGCACTTCTGGGAGCTCGAGCGGTTGGGCCTGATGATGTACGGGCAGATGACCGCCGGAAGCTGGATATACATCGGCAGCCAGGGGATCCTGCAGGGTACTTACGAAACCTTCGGTGCCGTTGCGCAGCGACGATTCGCGGGCTCACTTCGCGGGAGGATCGTTCTCACCAGCGGGCTTGGCGGGATGGGCGGCGCTCAACCGCTAGCGGTCACGATGAATGATGGTTTCGCGCTCTGCATCGACGTCGACGAGAGCCGGATCGACCGCCGCCTCAAGAGCGGCTACCTCGATCGTGCCAGCAACAGCCTCGACGAGGCGGTGACGTGGGCGGAGGAGGCCAGGCGCGCCAGGGTTGCGACCTCGATCGGGGTCGTCGGTAACGCCGCGGAGGTCTATCCCGAGCTGCTGCGAAGGGGCTTTAGGCCAGACGTGGTCACCGACCAAACCTCTGCCCACGATCCGCTGCGGGGCTATATCCCGGCGCCGCTCAGCGTCGAGCAAGCAGCTGACCTTCGTGAACGGGATCCGATCGAGTACCTGGAGATGGTGAAGGATTCGATCTCACAACACGTCAACGCGATGCTCGGCTTTCTTCGCCAGGGCGTGGAAGTCTTCGACTACGGCAACAACCTGCGCGGCCAGGCGCTGGAGGGGGGCGTGGTCGACGCCTTCGATATTCCTGGGTTCGTTCCGGCCTATATCCGTCCCCTTTTCTGTGAGGGCAAGGGCCCGTTTCGGTGGGTGGCGCTGAGCGGCGACGCCGACGACATCTACCGCACGGACAAAGCTGTGATGGAGGTTCTGCCGGACAACCAGCCGCTGCACCGCTGGCTTCGGCTGGCGCGCGAGCGGGTGCAGTTCCAGGGCTTGCCGGCACGCATCTGCTGGCTTGGCTACGGCGAACGGAGCCTGGTCGGGGCCCGCTTCAACGAGATGGTGGCCTCCGGGGAGCTGAAGGCGCCGATCGTGATCGGTCGCGATCACCTTGACGCCGGTTCGGTCGCGTCGCCCTACCGCGAGACCGAGGCGATGCGTGACGGCAGCGATGCGGTCGCCGACTGGCCGATCCTGAATGCGCTTGTCAACACGGCTGCGGGCGCCAGCTGGGTTTCGGTCCACCACGGCGGCGGTGTCGGAATGGGCAACTCCATCCATGCCGGCATGGTGGTTGTGGCGGATGGCAGTGTCGGGATGGGCGAGCGTTTGCAGCGGGTGCTCACCACCGATCCCGGTATGGGGGTGCTGCGTCATGCGGACGCGGGTTACGAAACCGCGGTCGCCTTCGCCCAAAAGCGGGGAATCGACAGGGCGACGTGATCCGTGCCGACTTCGTACTGCGGCATGCCGGCCAGCTGGCCACCATGGTCCCGACGGATGACGATCCGCTGGGCCGAATACACGAAGCGGCGCTGGCGGCGCGCGACGGGCTGATCGTCTGGGTCGGGCCCGACCGGGAGCTCGAGCGAGTCGTGCAGCTGGATGGCGACCTTCTCGACGTGCGAGGCTCCTGCGTGATCCCCGGCCTTGTCGATGCCCACACCCATCCCGTCTTCGCCGGAGTGCGCGCGGACGAGTTCGCGGAACGGGTCGCAGGTGTGCCGTATTCCGCCCAGCAGGCAGCGGGCCGCGGCATTCAGCGCACGGTGCGTTCCACGCGCGCCGCGGATGAGAGCAGCCTGCAGGAACTCGTTCTCGCCAGGGCGCAACGGTTTCTCGAGCACGGCACAACCACGATCGAGGCCAAAACTGGCTACGGGCTCGACCTGGAGAACGAGCACAAGTCGCTTACAGTCCTGCGGAGCCTGGCTGCCGCGTCCCCCTTGCGGGTTGTGCCAACCTTCCTCGGGGCTCATGTAGTGCCCGAGGGCATCGACCGGAAGTCCTACCTGAGCTTGCTGACCGAGGAGATGCTGCCCGCTTTCCGCCAACTTGCCCGTTTCTGCGACGCGTGGTGCGATGAGCCCGGATTCACCGGAGAGGAGACTCGCGAGGTGCTGGGCAAGGCCAGGTCGCTCGGTTACGAGCTGCGGGTCCATGCCGCCCAGCTCGGTCCCGGAGATGGTCCCCTGATCGCCGCCGAGCTCAGGGCGGCCAGTGCCGATCATCTGGAATACGCCAGCCGGCCGCAGATCGAGGGGCTGGTGCGCGCAGGGACCATCGCCGTCCTCTGTCCTGCGGCTAACTTCACCGTGCCCGATTCCGTTCGTCCCCCGATCGAGATGATGCGCGAGGCGGGCCTGCCAATGGCGATCGCGAGTGATCTGAATCCCGGCACCGCCAACTCCGAGAGCCTGACCTTCGCCATGACACTTGCCTGCGTCTCATGGGGCATGACACCAACCGAGGTGCTCGTAGGCGCGACCCGACATGCGGCGCGCTCGCTGCGGCTCGAGCAGGCGGGTGTTCTGCGAGTCGGAGGGTTCGCGGATTGTGCGGTGCTGGAGGTCGAGAGGCCGGAAGACATT
The DNA here is from genome assembly GCA_036403615.1 of Candidatus Dormiibacterota bacterium. Classification (GTDB taxonomy): domain Bacteria; phylum Chloroflexota; class Dormibacteria; order CF-121; family CF-121; genus JALYYC01. The sequence continues at coordinate 14,591 of DASWQQ010000204.1, forward strand.
CCCTACTATGTCGGGGTGAATCGGGTCGCCGGCACCGTCATCAGGGGCAGGCTGTGGCCGAGTTCGTAGAGTGCGTGCCGAATTTCTCCGAGGGGCGACGTCGTCAGGTCATCGATCGCATCCCTGACGAAATCCGGGCCGCCGGTGCCCGGATCATCGACGTGCAGGCCGATGCCGCCCATAACCGTATGGTGGTCACCTTCGTCTGCGAGCCCGCTTACGCCGTAGATGCCGCTCTCGCGGGTGCGCGCTGCGCAACCGAGCTGATCGACCTGCGCCAGCACCAGGGTGAGCATCCGCGCATGGGAGCCACTGATGTCGTGCCCTTCGTTCCCTTTGCCGACCTGCCGATGACGACCTGTATCGAGCTGGCTCGGACTTTCGGCGCCAGGCTATGGAAGGAGTTGCGTGTCCCGGTCTACTACTACGGCGAAGCCGCGACGCGCCCGGAGCGCCGGGAGCTGGAGAAGGTGAGACGGGGCGGCTTCGAAGACCTGGCCGCCCACGTCAAGGACACCGACCGCATACCGGACGAAGGCTTGCCCGCCGTCCACCCGTCGGCTGGCGCCACCGCGGTGGGGGCACGCATCCCGCTGATCGCCTACAACGTCAACCTGAGGACCACCGACCTTGCCCTGGCCAAGGAGATTGCGCGAACCATCCGGACTTCGTCCGGAGGGCTGCCCAGCGTCAAGGCGCTCGGCTTCAACCTGGCCGAGCGCGGGTTGGTCCAGGTTTCCATGAACCTCACCGATTACCGCGTGACGAACATCTGGAAGGTATTCACAGTGATTCAAGAGGAAGCGAGCCGGCGGGGGATCGAAGTCGAGGAGTCCGAGATCGTCGGCACCATCCCTCTGGATGCTGCCACCCGGACCATCGCCGACGCCCTGCTCGAGCCCTCCTTCCGGATGGACCAGATCCTGGAAAAGCGCGTCTGGGCCGCCGAGTGACCAGGGTACTCGACGGCTCAGTCGACGAGTACCTGGAACAGCTTGGCTCCGGTGCAGCGGTTCCCGGGGGTGGGAGCGCAGCCGGCCTGGCTGGCGCCATGGGTGTCGCCTTGCTCGGCATGGTTGCGAGAATAAGTGCGAGGAAATTGGGCGACAAGCGCGACGGGCCGCGGCTGCTGGAGCTCGTTGCGGAGCTCGACCAGTTGCGGGCACGCCTGGGAAAGCTGAGCCAGGATGACATCGACGCCTACCGGGGCGTGATCGAGGCTCGCAAGCGGGGCTTGCCGCCGCCCGATCTGGAGCGGGCTTACGCCCAGGCAGCCGAGGTGCCCCTGGAAACGGCCCGAGCTGCGGATCGTGGACTTTCGATCTTCCCCGAGGTGAGCCGGAGTGCCTGGGAGATGACTCGCTCCGACCTCGAAGCCGGACAGGCACTGCTGCAGGTCAGCCTCAAGGTCGCCCTGGCCAACGTCGCTATCAACCTGCCCGAACTGTCGGACGCGACTCGCACCAGGTTGGAGCGCGAATACGCGGAGCTGGCGGCCCGCCGACAGCAGTGAGCTGAGCGGGGTGCGGGGTCACGATGTGACCAGGCTTAGCTGTAAGCAGGTCGAGGAGCGCGAGCCTTCGCCGCAGCTGCGCCAGCGCATCATCGCCTCGATACATTCCGAGGGCCCTGGTTAGCAGAGGCGAAGTGATCCATTTCCCCCGGGGCTCGTATCAATAAACAGAGTCCCTCGCGGAGGGGAAATGAACTTTTTCGGAGGTAGTTGTCATGGGTAATCGTTCGATGGTACAAACCGTAGCGCTCGCATTCGGCGTCGTTTATCTGGCCGTCGGCATCCTCGGCTTCCTGCCCTTTTTGGGTGGGTCCTACACGCAGACCAGCAGCAGCCTGCTCGGAATCTTTCCGATCAACCTGCTGCACAACCTCGTCCACGCGCTGATCGGCATTGCGGGCATCGCCGCGGCGGCCAGCCTGGCCAGCTCGCGGACCTTCTGCCAGGTCGTAGGCGTCGTTCTACTCCTGCTCGGCGTTGTCGGGATCTTCGTCGCGCAGCCGCTCGGACTGCTCAACATCGGCGGCCCGGACATCGCATTGCACCTTTTGACCGGTGGCATCCTCGCCTACTTTGGCTTCGCCGCCTCCGCGGCACCTAGTCGAGCGACCGCCTAACCTTTCGAGTTCGGAAAAGCCCCCGGTCCGCGCCGGGGGCTTTTCACTTGGCCCTAGACTGGCAGTCGGTGTCTGAATTTCCATCTTTCGAGAGCCGGGCGGCAACGCTCGACGGGGTCAGGATTCACTATCTCTGTGGGGGGCAGGGCTCGCCGCTGGTGCTGATCCACGGGCTCGGCAGCTCGGCGGGGGTCGAGTTCTACTACAACCTTGAGGAACTGGCGGCTCACCATCAGGTGCTGGCGGTCGACCTTCCCGGATTCGGGCAATCCGATAAGCCTCCGCTCGAGTACACCATCGATCTCTTTACGCGCGTTCTGCGCGATTTCCTGGCTTCGCTCGACATTCACAAGGCCTCGGTCATGGGTGTCTCCATGGGTGGCCGTGTGGCCCTGGGTCTGGCCCTCGAGGCCCCCGCAATGGTCGATCGGCTGATCCTTGTGGATGCCCTCGGGGTTGGACAGCCGCGTCGCGTTCTCGCCTACCGCCTGCTTCTCACCCGCGGCCTTGGTGAGCTGACCCTGAGCGGCACCGCGCGCGCGCTTCGGGGGATGAACCCGCGAACGGTCCGCCGTTTCTGGAGCTGGTATCTGCGGCGACCGGGTTCAGTCGACACCATCCTGAGCGATGACCGGATCAGCAACCACAGCCGCCTGCTCTCGACTCCAGCCTACCGCGCCGCTTACCTGTCGGCGCTACGATCGATCGCCGGATCGCGCCGGCTGCGTGACGGGGTTATGGTTGAAGCCCGGCTGTCGGACCTGGCGATGCCGACGCTGCTGGTCTGGGGCCGGCACGACCATATCTTTCCGGCCAGCCATGCGGAGGCGGCCGGGAGCAGGATCAGGGGTGCGCGTATCGAGATCTTCGAGTCGAGCGGGCACACTCCCCAGATGGAGGAGCCTGAACGTTTCAACCGTCTCGTGCTCGAGTTCCTCAGCTAGCCAGGTGGCCGAGCCGGCTGGCGTAGTAGCCGAGAACCCAGTTGAAGAGGGAAATCGCCCCGTACATAAGTAGGATGAGGCCGGCCAGCCCGGGGGCCAGCGGCCAGAGGCGGCGGAGGCGATAGCGCGGGAACTCCCGGAAGGTCGCCCAGAAGCTGGCAGTCAGGAGGCCGTACCGCCGCCCCCTGCGAAGGGCGAAGGAGAGCAGGACGCCGCCGCCGGTCAGGAGCAGGAGCGGGGAGATAAGAGGTAAGGGCTACACTCCATATATTGGGGTTGGAGGGGGTCGGACACCATACATTTTGTTGTAAACTAGTTGACAGGCCTAATCCTAAGTCATACGATGTGGGACGCTTTACCCCATCCACGGAGGTCTGATTGATGCCCCGATCCACCCAGAAGACGTCAGCTGAGCGACCCAACTTGACCACTGCCGCAGGTGCCAACTCATCCAGGCGAAATCGCAACGGCCTTGCCTGGAAACGGTATTTCACCCGTGAGGGGTTGGCGCCCTTCGAGGAGGTCCAGTGGGAAACGCGCTCGGCGAGCATCACCAATGAAAAGGGTGAGGTCGTCTTCGAGCAGCAGGACGTCGAGATCCCGAGCACCTGGTCGCAGGTCGCTACCAACGTAGTGGTTTCCAAGTACTTCCGGGGAACGCTGGGGACGCCGGAACGGGAGCGCAGCGTCAAGCAGTTGATCGGACGGGTGGCACGGACGATCCACGGGTGGGCCGTAAAGCAGGGCTACTTCGCCAGCCCGGAGGCGGCCGAGATATTTCGAGACGAGCTGGCCCACCTGCTGGTCCACCAGAAGGCCGCCTTCAACAGCCCGGTATGGTTCAACGTCGGGATAGAGCCGCGACCCCAGATGTCCGCCTGTTTCATCAACAAGGTCGATGACACCATGGAGTCGATCCTCACCCTGGCCAAGACCGAGGGCATGCTCTTCAAGTACGGGTCCGGCACTGGTACCAACCTGTCCCCGATCCGGTCCTCGCGCGAGTTGCTCGCGGGCGGAGGCACCGCCTCGGGGCCGGTCTCTTTCATGAAGGGTTATGACGCCTTCGCCGGCGTGATCAAGTCTGGTGGGAAGACCCGCCGCGCCGCCAAGATGGTGATCCTCAACGTCGACCACCCCGACATCGTGGACTTCATCAACTGCAAGGTGGATGAGGAGCGCAAGGCCTGGGCGCTGATCGAGGCTGGTTACGACCCCTCATTCAATGGGCCGGCATACAGCTCGGTCTTCTTCCAGAACTCCAATAACAGTGTCCGGGTGAAAGATGACTTCATGAAGGCCGTGGAAGAGGACGGCGAATGGCACACCATCGGCGTTGTAAGCGGCCAGATCATGGATACCTACAAAGCCCGCGACGTCGCGCGCATGATGGCTGATGCCGCCTGGGCCTGCGGCGATCCAGGCCTGCAGTATGACGGCACCGTCAACTACTGGCACACCTGTCCCAATACGGACCGGATCAATGCCTCGAACCCCTGCTCCGAGTACATGTTCCTCGACAACACCTCCTGCAACCTGGCCTCGATCAACTTGATGAAATTCCTCGATGAGCGGGGTGAGTTCGACGTCGAGGCCTATCGAGAGGCCTGCCGGATCCTGATCACCGCCCAGGAGATACTGGTTGACAACGCCAGTTATCCGACAGAGGCGATAACCAAGAACAGCCAGGACTTCCGCCCGCTCGGTCTCGGCTACGCTAACCTCGGCGCGCTGCTGATGGCGTCCGGTCTCCCTTACGACAGCGACGCCGGCCGCGACGTTGCCGCCGCGCTGACGGCGGTGATGACGGGAGAGGCCTACGCGCAATCGGCGCGGATAGCACAGAAGAAGGGCCCCTTCAACGGTTTCGCCGTCAACCGCGAGCCGATGCTCAGAGTCATGGACCAGCACCGCGCCTCGGTCGAGCACATCAACCCGGCCCATGTGCCGCTGCCGCTGCTGACGGCCGCTCGCGATGCCTGGGGAAAGGCCTGCGAGCTGGGGGCCGCCTACGGTTATCGGAATGCCCAGGCGACCGTGATCGCTCCGACCGGCACGATCGGCTTCATGATGGACTGCGACACCACCGGCATCGAGCCCGACATCGCCCTGGTCAAGTACAAGAAGCTGGTGGGCGGCGGCATGTTGAAGATGGTCAACCAGACGGTGCCGATTGCCCTGGGGCGGATCGGCTATAGCGAAACAGAGGTCTCGGAGATCCTCCAGTACATCGATGAGACGGACACCATCGAGGGAGCCCCGCACCTGCGGCCTGACGACCTGGCCGTATTCGACTGTGCCTTCAAGCCCGCCAAGGGCTCACGGACGATCCACTACATGGGGCACGTAAAGATGATGGCTGCCTGCCAGCCGTTCATCTCGGGTGCGATCTCCAAGACCGTGAATATGCCGGAGAACGCCACTTCGGACGACATCATGGAGGTCTACCTGGAAGGCTGGCGGATGGGACTCAAGGCGATTGCGATCTATCGCGACGGCTCCAAGCGTTCTCAACCTCTCAACACCGCCCTGGACGTCAAAAAGGCCGTGCCCGTGACCGCCGCGGCTGAAGCGCCGGTGGCGGAGGGGGCGCATGCCATTCGCCGGAAACTGCCCGACGAGCGCCGTGCCATCACCCACAAGTTCGATATCCAGGGTCACGAGGGCTACATCACGGTCGGTATCTACGACGACGGCCGGCCGGGCGAAATCTTCCTTGTCATGTCCAAAGAGGGAAGCACCATCTCCGGCCTGATGGACGCCTTCGCGACCAGCATCTCTCTCGCGCTTCAGTACGGTGTCCCGCTCGAGGTGCTGGTCAAGAAGTTCGCTCACACCCGCTTCGAACCATCGGGCTTCACCAAGAATCCCGAGATTCCGATCGCCAAGTCGATCACCGACTACATCTTCCGCTGGCTTGCCTCCAAGTTCCTCAGTGGAACCCAGCAAGAGATCATCGGCATCGTGCGTCGCGAGCCGGTGGCCGAGGTGGAGGCGGCTCCGGCGACCGTGGAACCGGCTCCGAGCAAGCCCGCAGCGTCGGTCGAAATCAGCCAGACCAGGATCACCTTCCAGGGCCAGGAGGACTCGCCCTCCTGTTCAGACTGCGGATCGATCATGGTGCGCAACGGGACCTGCTACAAGTGCCTGAATTGCGGCAGCACGAGCGGCTGCTCGTAACTCCAAGCAAGGAAGAGGCCACCGCGGCCTCTTCCCTCTCGGTCGAACGCCATCCGCATTGGACCTGTGAAGGTCCGGAGTGTCGGCGCGGCGGCGCAACGAAGTGGGAGGAAGAAATTCCGGAGCTACGGCTGCGGTCTCGATTTCAAGACCTGTCGTGACGGCGGTCGCAGCAGCTCTGGCCTGAATTTTTTTCGACGAAGTGCTCACGCGACCAGGGCTCAGGAAAAAAATTGTGCTTCCATATGCACAAATGCCTCATTCATGCTATGGTCGGGTTTAATGAGCGCCGAGCCGCGCTCTGATCATCGCGTTGGTCAGGGCGAGGAACACGAGAAGGGCAACACTAAAAAAGGTTTCGGGTCCCCGTCGATGACGTCCAGCGAGACGCACGTGCGACGCGGTGAACCGTGGCCCATCGGCGCCATTGCAGAGCACCACGCGGGGTTGATCGCCAGAGATCGCCGATCCCCTCATCCGGTGCACATCCTCTTGCTTCCGGTATCCGGCCGCGCCGGCGCCCGCGCGTCCACGGCTCACGTGGCGCTCACGCGCGTTCGGCGGCGGCGCATTGCGTCAAGCGGCCGACCGGGAGAGTCTTGCTAAGAAGGAGGTGACCTGGAATGGCCGCAAAGAAGAAGTCCGCAGGCGGAAAGAAGAAGTCGTCCGCCAAGAAGTCGTCGAAGAAAAAGTAGTCAGTTCGTAATCTGACGAAACGGCAGCCGGCGTCATCGAGACGCCGGCTGTGCCATTCTTGAACCATGATCGACCTCGATCGCGCCAGAACCTTCCTCCGGGAGCGACACAACGGCATCCTGGCAACGTTGAAACGGGACGGCAGGCCCCAGCTTTCAAACGTCCTTTACCTTCTCGATGACGATGGCCGGATAAAGGTGTCGGTTACTCAGTCCCGAGCCAAGACCCATAACCTGCGTCGCGACCCGCGTGCCACGCTGCACGTCCAGGGCCGCGACTGGTATGAGTTCGTAGTCGTCGACGGCTTGGCGGATTTCGTTGAGGGATCCGGTGTCGCTGAGGCTCTACGGGACCACTATCGGAAGATCAGGGGAGAGCATCCCAACTGGGATGAATACGACGCCGCGATGATCAGGGATCGGCGGCTGATTGTCTCGATCGAGATCGGCTATGCCTACGGCATCCTTCGCTGACCGCCCTCAGCGTACCGCCAGGCAGGTGACCGTCTTGAAGACCCCGTCGATCTTCTGAATGTTCTCCACGATTACAGAGCCGATTCCGGCCACGTCGGGGGCCTCCACCTGGGCTATCACGTCGTACTCTCCCGTAATCGCATCGGCCAGTTGAATCCCCTTGACGCCCTGTAGGGACTTCGCGACGTCGATCGCCCTGCCGGCGGACGCGTTGATCAGGACATAGGCTCGCATCGGGCACCTCCTCGTGAATCTGCTTCCACAACAGGCTCCAGAATAAGCCTTGCCCATCGGTAAGATGAATCGATGACGTCCATGACGGCGGTGGTCAAGGCCACTGCCTCACCGGGCGCCGGATTGCAGCAGGTTCCCATCCCCGAGCCGAGTAGGGGGGATGTCCTGATCGAGGTCGCCGCCTCCTCCATCTGCGGTACAGATGTCCACATCTACGACTGGAACGACTGGGCCAGCCGCCACATCCATCCGCCCCGCGTCTTCGGACACGAAATGTCCGGCCGGGTGGTGGCCGTTGGAGGCGACGTCACCGATATCAAGCCTGGAGCGTTCGTGGCCGCCGAGACGCACATAGTCGACAGGACCTGCCCCCAATGCCAACGTGGCCTCTATCACCTCTGCGAGAACGTCCGCGTCCTCGGCGTCGACCGCAACGGCTCCTTCGCCCGATTCGTCGTGCTTCCGGCTGAGAACTGCTGGAGAAATGCGCCCGGACTATCTGCCGAGGTCGCCGCCCTCCAGGAGCCGTTTGGAAACGCGGTGCACGCGGCGACGGCGGGCCCCCTTAAGGACAATGTGGTTGCGGTCTTCGGCTGTGGCCCGATCGGCCTCTGCGCTATAGGCATCGCTCGTGCCGAGGGTGCTGCCGCCGTCTATGGGGTGGAACCCAACCCGTACCGCAGAGAGCTGGCCGAGCGGATGGGCGCGAGCGCCACTTTCGCACCCTCGGCGGAGACAGTCAGTCAGATCAAGCGTGCGAATGGCGGCGCCGGCGTCGACGTGGTGCTGGAGATCTCAGGGCATCCGATGGCGGTCGAGCAGGGGCTCCAGTCGTTACACAGCGGTGGCTGGATAAGCCTGCTCGGAATCGGCGATCGCCCGGTAACACTGGACCTCAACGACCTGGTGGTGACCAAGGGGATAACGATCCATGGGATTTTCGGCCGGCGCATCTGGGATACCTGGGAGCGGACCTCCTCGTACCTGGCCTCGGGGCGGGTTGACGTGTCGCCGCTGATAACGCACCGTTTCCCCCTTGGCGACTTTGAGGAGGCGATGGCCCGGATGAAGAGCGGTAGGTCGGGGAAGGTCGTGCTGTTGCC
>DASWQQ010000205.1:0-3845 GCA_036403615.1 Candidatus Dormiibacterota bacterium
CTTCCACTTCGTTGCGGAACATCGCCTCTGAGGCAGCCTCCAACGGGGCGATCGCCATCTTGTCTTCGACGAAGTCGCCCAGGTGCGAATCCTCTTCCTCGCCAATCGGCGACTCGAGGGACACCGGCTGCTGCGAGATCTTCTTCAGCTCCTGGACCTTGTCAACCGTAATGCCCATGCCGTAGGCGAGCTCCTCTTCGTTGGGCTCGCGGCCGAGTTGCTCCAGCAGGGCACGCGAGACGCGCGCCAGCTGATTGAGGGTGTCGACCATGTGCACCGGGATACGGATCGTCCGCGCCTGGTCCGCGATCGCGCGGGTGATCGCCTGGCGAATCCACCAGGTGGCGTAGGTCGAGAACTTGAAGCCTCGCTTGTAGTCGAACTTCTCGACGGCGCGCATCAGCCCCAGGTTACCCTCCTGGATCAGGTCCAGGAACGACAGGCCCCGGTTCAGGTATTTCTTGGCCACTGATACGACCAAACGGAGGTTCGCCTCGGTCAGGTGGTGGCGCGCCTCTTCCGAGCCGGCCTCCATCTCCTTAGCCAGCTCAACCTCTTGCTTTGCAGTAAGCAGGTTGACCCGGCCGATCTCCTTGAGGTACATCCGGACGGGGTCGTCGAGGGCGACCGAACTGACCACCTCGACCTCGGTCAGCTGCTCTTCGTCGTCCGAATCCTGCTCCGCCTCGCCGTCGGCGGTAACTTGGATTCCCATCTCCTGGAAGGCCGCGGCAACCCGCACGAAACCATCCGCATTCCCCTCAATCGAGGGAAATGCCTTCATCACATCATCGGGGGACAGGAAACCCTGGTCTTTCCCCTTGAGGATCAGCGCTTCCGCGCTCAGCACCAGCGGGTCGACTTGGACCCGCGCCTTTACCTTTGTCACGAAGTTTTCTTACCCCTATGGTGCCTGATCTAGACATGATCCGTAAAGCATCAACTTCGATGTGATGGCGCTGCTATCAAATTTGCCATCAGCGCCGATGCGTCGATTATCTCAACGTGAAGCTGTTTGGTGCTCTCCGGCCAGTTGCTGGCTTCGTATTTCCCAGTAGTCGCGCCGCGCTACGTAGCGCTCCATCTGCTGGTGCGTGATTGCGATGTCAATGCTCTGGACCTCGCTGGCGGCCACGGCAGGAAGGCGCGGGAGGCCGTCGCGCATCTGGGCCAGAAGGTTCTCCTTGAAGCCGATCAGCTCGCCGTAGATTGCGATCCAGTGTCGCGCGTCTTCGACCTCGTGCGACTCGGGATCCTCGCCCTCCAGCAGGCGGTCCCCGTCGAGCGCCCGTTTGGCGATGCCGGCGTGCTCCGGACTGTGGAACTCGGTCATACGGCTGTGCCCCCCTCGGCCTTGCGTACTTTCCAGAATTCGAGACGGCGAAGATAGCGCGCCCGCTGGGCCACGATCAGGTTGACGTCAAGTTCCTGGATCTCGGCGCTGGCCGTTCTCGAGAGTGCTTGCATCCCCGTTTCCATGTCCCGCAGCAGGCCGTCTTTGAAGGTGAGCAGCTCAGTGTAGGCACCCAACCAGTGGTCGATGTCGTCTCGTGACCGGCTGGCCACGTTTTCTCCACGCATCAGGCGATCGGGGATGTTGACCGGTGACCCGTTCGGCGACGCGCCATTATTGGAGCCGGCTCTTGTCGTCACCGCCGGTTACGCCCCGGAGCAGCAGGCGCGGCCTGTTGCTGTCGCACCAAGTTCTCGCCACGCTGCGCCCAGAAGGCTCGGCACGCCTCGTACCGTTCGAGTTGCTTACGGATGATGGCCATGTCGACCGTCCGGATCTCGCTGGCGGCCTCCAGGGGTAGGCGGGGCAGCCCTTTGCGCATCTGCGCCAGTAGCGAGTGCTTGAACTCGATTAGTTCGGCGTAGACTGCGCTCCAGCGCGCGGCATCCGCGACGCTGGTCGAGTCGGGGTTCTCGCCCTCCAGGAGCCGGTTGCGGTCAAGCGCCCGCCGAGCCAGCGTCTGGTGCGCCGTGTTGTGGAACTCGTTCATGCGCTCCTCTCCGATTGCAGGCGGATTTCCCTCTGGCGTGTCAGCCAGAACTCGAGACGGCGCTCGTAGCGCTTTCGCTGCATTTCGATCAGGCCTACGTCAAGCTCCTGGATCTCGGCACTGGCCGGCCGGGACAGCGCCTTCATGTGCTCGTCCATGTCGGTCAGCAGGCGGTCCTTGAACGTAAGAAGTTCGCGGTAGGCCGCAATCCAGTGCGCGCAATCGTCGGCTGAACGGCTTTCTGAGCTTTCGCCGGTCATCAGGCGGTCGGAATTGTCGGTCTCTTGCGACGGGACAGCATGAACTGTCTTTCGACTCTCGGCCACGAATACCACCGCCTGTGAGCCCGGTAAATAGGAACCTCAGCGGCTAGGAGCTCGACCTACGTCAAGCTAAAAGGGGACAAGGAACCCCGAAGGGTAATCCGAGCATACGCCCTATTGGAGCGTCGTGCCTATTTCGGGGAACGCGAGACCGAGCGCAGGATCCCAGCTGGGACCAGCAGAGCACCCGTCTCGGCATTGATCAAACCGTTGTTTTCGTCCTCGATGCTGGTTGCCTGCGTGTAAACATCGCCTGCGATCGGGCGCCGGCGAAGCTCCGCCTTGTAGTCGCTGATCTGCTGCGCTTTGTCCTTGTTCTCGTCCGGGCCTCCGTACACATAAAACCCGAAGCCGCCCCACTCGCTTACGAGCAACGGGATCTGTCCGGCATAGAAAAATGGATCGCCCACGACCAGCGGCCGCGTTGTCACATCTTCGCTTCGCCCGTCCACCAGCGCATCGAGCGACTGCGCCCACTCCGCCGGCTCTGACTCATAGACATGCGCGGTTAGCAGGTGAGACTCCAGGCGTCCGTCGGTCGACACATGGTGCCAGCCGTCGTTGTCGACGACCAGCAACTCCGGATAGTTGACCCGCATGTAGCTGAAACATTCAGCGATGTAGCGCCGGGTCTCCGCGTTGGTAACGATGTCCTCCGCACCCCAGTCCTCGTTGTAAAGGCTCCAGATCACGATCGAGGGATGCGAGGTCATCACCTCGAGCATCCGCATCAACATCGACCAGTGGTTCTTGCGACTGCGTTCCGTGGAGCTGTGCGGGCTGGGCACCTCGACCCATAGCAGCATGCCGATCTCGTCGGCGAGGTCGTAGACGCGCGGATCGATTCCGGCGATGTGAACGCGCACCAGGTTGCAACCGAGCTCCTGCATCGCCAGCAGGTGGGTGCGCATCTGCTCATATGTATAGGTATAAGGCTGGTAGAGGATCCCGTCGATATAGAGCGACTGCTTGTTCAGGTAGATTCGCCGGCCACGCGCCTCGATCTTTCTCAGCCCGAAACGCATCTCGATCTGGGAGAGCGTCCCGGCCGCATTTGACAGACGGGCGATGAGGGAGTACAGCGCCGGTTCGTCGGGCGACCAGAGATGCGCGTGAGGCAGCTCTACCGTCAATCGCTGCCGATGCTCGCCCGCCGGCAAAGGCAGCACGAAATCGCGCATCGTGATTGGGACCGACGCACCCCACTTGGTGACTTCAAGCCGGACCGTGTAGGACCCCGGGTCGACGATACGAGTGGTGAAGTTGAACTCGACGAGGCGGTCTTCGACCGTCGTGACGACACCGACGCGGGTACGAAGCCGGTTGATGGCGACCGGCTCCAGCCAGATGCTGCGCACCGGGCCGCTGATCGTCTGGTACCAGATCCCGCCGCGCTTGTAGACGCGCGAGGCCTGCTTGCCGCGCGGGGTCTCCGCGTCGGGCGTGTCGTGGATGCGCACCGTCACGCGGTTGACCGGCCGCAGCAGCCCCGCCGGCAGCTCGTAGCTGAAGGAGGTGT
>DASWQQ010000206.1:0-1933 GCA_036403615.1 Candidatus Dormiibacterota bacterium
AGGTCCTGGGTCGGAATCGTCGCTATAACGCTCGCGCCTTTCAACATGTTTCCCTCCTCAGGGATTGGTTCCCGATGGATTGATTGTGCGCTTCTCAAAAGGATTTCTCCCGGGCTGCCAGCCAGAGGAGCTCGGCAACGCTCCAGGCCTGGGAGATGGCGCCGACCGGTCGGTAGGGTGGCTCGGGCTCGAAGATCTCGCTGATGGTTCCAAGGCCGGCGTGGCGAAGGTGATCCGAGAAGGGTGCGAGGAGACGAGGTGCCGTTTTCGGATCGTGGTAGATGCGCCAGTGGGCGTCGAGGTAGGGGCCCAGCAGCCAGGGCCAGACGAGCCCCATCTGGTAGGCCGCATCACGGCTTCGATGATCGCCGCCGAAATGCTGCTGGTAGCGGGGATCGTCGGGACTGAGCGTGCGGAGGCCGTAAGGCGTGAGTAGTTTCGCGGTCACAACCTCAAGCGCGGCGCGGGCAGGCTCACCTTCGATCAGCGGATGGACGAGGGCGAGGGCCATCAACTGGTTCGGTCGGAGGCTGGAGTCGTCACCATCCGGCCCGTCGACGACGTCATACAGGTATCCACGGGCCGCGTACCAGTAGCGAGCGCGGGCGGCACTTCGCGCGTTTTCGGCCATCTCGCCGTAGGGCATCGCGGTCGGTCCGCAGCGCGCCTTCCAATCGGCCAGGAGCCGCAATGCGTTGTACCAGAGAGCGGAGACCTCCACCGGTTTGCCATGCCGGGGGGTGACCACCCAGTCGCCATCCTTAGCGTCCATCCAGGTGAGCCCGTAGCCCGCCGGACTGGCGGCAAGCAGGCTGTCCGATGGATCCATATGGATGTCGAAGCGGGTGCCTGCGATATGCCATCGGACGATCTCTTCGAGCGCGGGGACCTGGTCGCGGATAAATGGCCAGTCGTCGGTCGCAGCGAGGTAGTGGTGGAGTGCCTGGAAGAGCCAGAGTGTCGCGTCGATGGTGTTGTACTCGGTCGGCTGGCCCGGGTCGTGAAAGGCGTTGGGCAGCATTCCCTGGTCCAGATATGAGATGAAGGTTTGCAGGATCCGGCGGGCTTCGTCGGGATAGCCGGCAGCCAGCGTGAGTCCGCGAAACGCGATCATGGTGTCACGACCCCAGTCGGCGAACCAGGGATAGCCGGCGATGATGGTTCGCTGTTTGCCACCTTCTGCGGTGGCGTTTTGCGAGCGGCGCTCGACCCGCAGCTGGCTCGCGGCGAGTGCCAGCTGGCGGGCCATAGGTGATGCTCCCCGTTGCAGGTGATCGCTTGACTGGAGCTGAACGCGGCGCGCCGTTGCCAGTGAGTTGGCCGGCGACCACCCTGCCGGAATGGGTTCAACTCCGGCGATGATGACGATGGGGCGACCGGCGCGCAGCGGCAGGTCGATGAAGCCCGGGGTGTAGAGGGTTTCCTCATCGTCAAGGGCGCGCTCGCGCTCGGCGCGGTGAAGCACGCGCTCGTACCAGGTGGGTTCGTCGGTGATGTCACCGATGGGGTCTGTCTCGAGGTAGGAGGTGAGCTGGTCGAGGACGATCTGCCAGCCACGCGGCAATCGTTCGGATTCGACCGGCACGCGCTGGTGCCGCTGCAGGTCGGCGGGCCGGTGGGCGAAGAGCGGGCGGAGGCGCAGCGTGCCAGGGGTGCCGGAAAGGATCCGGTAGCTGATGGCGGTGCGGTTCTGACGATCGTCCATCCAGATGCGGCGCTCGATCAACCGGCCGCTGATGCGCCATCGCAGACGCGGGAGCATACCGTCGAGGCGCAGTTCGTCGATCGATTGAAAGCCTTTGGGTGACACGGTGCCGTCCCAGTACTCGTGCGCTGAGAGCGACTCGCCATCGAACGTTTCATCGAGCGCGGCCAGCAGGAGTACGCGGTCAAGCGGCGGGCGCAAGGCCGCCATCAGCAGGCCATGGTAGCG